>DATKKH010000169.1:0-3603 GCA_035543035.1 Terriglobales bacterium
CCTGCACAAAGATTAGAACAGATTTTCTCCCGACTGGGAACTCACAAGATTCTGATATTAGGGGATGTGATGTTGGATGAATATATCTGGGGGAACGTAACCCGGATCTCACCAGAGGCACCGGTGCCGGTGGTTGAGGTAATGGATGAATCGGTTAAATTAGGAGGAGCAGCAAATGTAGCTCTTAATGTCAAGACCCTGGGGGATATTCCGCTTCTGGTGAGCACAGTCGGAAAAGACAAGAACGGGGAAAGGCTGAAAGAGCTTCTGGCTGGTTCCGGGATCTCAAGTCAAGGAATTTTCGTCGATGAAAACCGCAGGACCACTGCTAAAACCAGGATAATCGCCCATAGCCAGCAGGTGGTGAGAGCTGACCGGGAAAATACTGAAGAACTATCGTTAGATATTACTTCACACCTGGTCGATTTCATAAAGCAAGAAATAAGGCAGGATAAAATCTCAGCTCTCCTAATTTCGGATTATGGAAAAGGCGTGATCAGCTTTGATCTTTTGAATAAGGTTATTAGCTTGGCCAAAGATAATGGCGTTTTTATATCGGTTGATCCCAAAGAAACCCATTTTATGAATTATAAAAAGGTATCGATTATTACCCCGAATCACTCTGAGGCTGGCTTTGCCTACGGGAAAAGAATAAGGGACGAGAAAAGCTTAGAAGAGGTCGGATGGGGTTTGCTGGAGAGACTGGAAGCTGAAGCCTTGCTGATCACTCGCGGAGAGAAGGGGATGTCACTTTTTGAACAGAACAGAACCCTTACAAATTTCCCAACAGTGGCAAAAGAAGTATATGACGTCACAGGTGCGGGGGACACAGTCATCTCGGCTTTGACCAGTGCTTATTCAGCCGGAGCCAATTTAAAAGAAGCAGCTTTAATCTCCAACCATGCTGCCGGCATCGTAGTGGGAGAAATAGGAACCGCCCAGGTCACCAAAGAACAATTGTATCGGGATTTGAAGAATTATGCTGAATAAAAATATACAGCTTTGTTGGTGCGGGAATTGGACTTCCCGCACCAACAATGAATCTTCGGAGAATTCCAATTCTTGGATGAGCGATAGATAAAGAGAACTCGCAAATGGGAAAGATAGTCAAATTACAGGAATTAGTCCGAATTAGAAGGAAAGCCAAAAAAGAAAATAAAAAAGTGATTTTCACTAATGGTTGTTTTGACCTTTTACACCGGGGGCATATCGAATATCTCCAAAAAGCAAAAAAGATGGGAGACATTCTAATAATCGGTCTAAACAGTGACTCCTCTGTCAGGAAAATCAAGGGGAAAGGAAGGCCGATACAGAAACATTCAGATCGAGCGGCTATTTTAGCATCACTCTATTTTGTCGACTATGTAATTTTTTTTGGTGAGTTGACCCCCTTTAAATTAATTTCTGCCCTGGTCCCGGATATTTTAGTCAAAGGAGGAGATTGGAAAGTAAAAGAAATAGTTGGTAAAGATATAGTCCAGTCGCACGGAGGAAAAGTCCTCAACATTAAAATGGTTAAGGGGAAATCGACCAGAAACATCATCCAAACCATCCTGAATAGATTTCGTAAATAATCTTATCCTGTCAAGAAGATAGGATTTTCTTCTTGACAGCCCCATTCCCAGGTGTTATTCTTAAAAGACTTAAGGCGCAAAATTCCAGCTAATTTTAAGTTTTAAAAAATGGAAAGGGATGATAAAAGTCTGGAAGAGAAGAAGTATATAGAGACCGCTACAATGGCGGAAATCTACATACAAGCGAAGAAATACCAGGAAGGGCTGGAGATTTACAAGAGGATTCTGTCAAGAGACCCGTCTAACTCAGAGGTCGCTAAAAAGATCGAAGAATTAGAGAAAAAGCTCACGAAGATAGAATAAGGAGTCCGGATGAAGGAAAGGATAGAAAGGTTAAGAGAAAAGCTGGACCAGGAGAATTTAGACCTCCTTTTAGTAACTTCCTTAACTAATATTAGATACCTCTGCGGATACACAGGCTCCAACGGGATTCTCCTGATATCAAAAGATAAAGCTGTTTTCCTTACCGATTTCAGATATAAAGAACAAGTCAAGAAAGAAGTTAGAGGCGCTGAAATAAAAATTCCCCAGAAAGAGTTGTTTTCCTTTCTTCCCGAAATCGACCTGCTGAAAGAAAAAAGAATCAAAGCGGGATTTGAACAGAGATATCTTACCTTTCAGCTTTACCAGAGGCTTAAAACTCTTTTGCCTCAGGTTCTGTGGGTGCCGATCGAGAATATAGTCGAATCCCTGCTGGTCACAAAAGACAAGGAGGAAATAAAGAAGATTAAAAAGGCGGCAGATATTAGTGCCAAATCCTTTCAGGAGATATTGCCGCTCTTCAGACCTGGAACGAAAGAGTCTGACATCGCGGCTGAGCTTGAATACAGGATCAAAAAGAATGGAGGAGCAGGCTCCCCTTTCGAACCGATCGTGGCGTCCGGTTTAAGATCCGCTATGCCGCATGCCAGAGCTTCTTCCAAGATTTTGAAAAAGGGTGAATTCGTCACTCTGGATTTCGGTGCCATATATGATGGTTACGTATGCGACATCACCCGGACAGTGGTTTTAGGAAGAGCAACTCCCCGACAAAAAAAGATTTATAATCTGGTTTTAAAAGCTCAAACCAGGGCGATTGCGAGTGCTCGTTCAGGAATGAAGGGATTCGAGTTAGATAAAGTAGGCCGGGATATCATAAAAAAAGCGGGATTTGAGAAGTATTTCGGACACGGATTGGGACATGGTATAGGACTTTTGGTGCATGATTCACCCGGTGTAGGAACCAAGAGCCAGGAAGTACTTAAGCCCGGTATGGTCATAACCATCGAGCCCGGAGTTTACATCCCAGGATGGGGAGGGGTGAGAATCGAAGATGACGTGGTCATCACCAGGAATGGCTGTAAGGTTTTGACTCATATAGACAAAAAGCTATTGGAATTATCTTAAGATATTTCTAATATTTGAAGAATGAAAATCCGAAAAATCATAAATAGCCAAAAATTCAATTAGAAAGAGTTTTCATCACCCTTGTCAGAAAGGGGTAAATATGTTGGAATCGAAAATCAGGAAATTAATCAGGATAGTAGAAGAGAGTAACATCGATGAGTTAGAGGTAACTACCTGGGGCAGGAAGATACGGATTACCCGAAGGGTGAACCACCAGAATCCTCACAGCTTGTCCCATTTGATTGTGAACCAGTCTCCACCTGCTGAAAGGATGTCTGCAGCACCGGTCAAGGAGAAACAAGCAACAGTATCAGTGGAAGTCACCAAGCCGGAGGAAGCGGCAGAGGACAACCTGACCGCAATCAAGTCCCCGATGGTGGGAACCTTCTACCGAGCGCCAGCACCCGGAGCTAAACCGTATGTGGATGTGGGGCAGATAATAAGTGCCGGGCAGGTGGTCTGCATCGTAGAAGCGATGAAGCTGATGAACGAAATAGAATCGGAAGTCGCGGGCAGGGTAGTCAAAATATTAGTCGAAAATGGAAAACCGGTCGAGTTCGGACAAACCCTTTTCCAGATCGAGCCTTTGTAGAAATTAACAAAAACCTGGAGTGTAAAACTTTCTCGGTGGTGTCAGGAGTTT
>DATKKH010000170.1:0-7132 GCA_035543035.1 Terriglobales bacterium
TCAATTTCTCTTGTCATATACAGATTTTTAAATCTCTATACAACTAAAAGAGGCTTTTGGATGAAACTCGCTATGGGGGGTTGGATTTATCGAATTCAAATTCGCCTAAAAGCGCTCTATTCTAAACGAATAAGCTTCTCCTCCTCCTGCGGGAAGATAGACCGAAACCCCGTTGGAGTAAATCTTCTCATGGTCGCCGTTGCAGGTGGTAAGAAGGATATAGTTATCCTTCACCTCGGTTATAGAGTCATAGATGATCCCATCTTTTATGTTGCAGGCATTCGGAACAAACTGGGTGGAATCGATGCTCAGTGGAACCTCCGTACTATCGGGTCGGAAAACATTTTCCGCAAAAAAAGAGAGTTTCTGACCAGGAAACTGCCGCACCCTCAAAACCTGCTTCCTGGCCATGCCTTTATTGTGAAATTTAATCTGTGAGGCTCCGCAGTAAATGTTGGCAGAACTTGAGTCACCGCTGGCAACTAAAACGAAATAATGAGTATCCGTGTAAACAGTATAACTGCCATCCGGTAAAATCCATACACCCTTCCTCCACTCAGCCAGCTTAGTCTTGACATCTGAAGGTGGGGTAGAGCAGGAAAAAGCCACGATCAAAAAGCTTATCACTAGAGCAAGTAAACCAAACCTCTTCATAAACTTAGCTCCTTTCGCCGCGTTGTTTGAAGTTGGAAGCGTGTAGAGACGTATGGCCATGCGTCTCTGCGTTTCCAATATGATTTCAGTCGTAGTGTCCGACGTTTCTGTGCAGAATGCATCTTGAGATCGGACGTTTAGATGTTGTTCGCCCTACACAAAGTCGGGCGCTACGTAAGAATTGGGATTGTCATTTCACCTCGATTTCATAAGGCGAAATGTAAAATATCTTCTCCTGACCCATTTCATCTAACTTTTCGATATCGTTTAAGATTTTCTTTGAGCCTAAAAATGAAAAGGTCTCCTCAAAGTTAAATCCGAAAAATCCCCATCTTTTAGGCAAGGTAACTATTTCGATCAGACTTTTTTCTTTAATCCCGGCTCTATCTTTAGCAATTTCGATTGCCTGTTTCAACCCGCCCAACTCATCCACCAGCCCATTCTTCCTTGCCTGATTCCCGGTCCAGACCCTGCCTCTGCCAATCTTGTCGATATCCTCAAAGCTTCTCTTTCTTCCCTGAGCCACTTTACCGACAAAGTCATCATAAAATTCCTTGGTCTGTCTTTGCACGATATTTCTTTCTTCCTCGGTAAACCCCCGGTAGGTGGTGTAGAAATCAGAATGCTCTCCTCTTTTCAATATCTGAGTAGAAAAACCTATCTTCTTGTATAAGCCTGAGAGATTAAACTTGCCTGAGATCACCCCGATTGAACCGGTTATAGTCCCTGGATCAGCTACGATGGTATCTCCGGGACAGGCGATGAAATATCCTCCTGAACCAGCCACATCCGACATCGAGACGACAAAAGGTTTCTTCCCTTTGCAGAGCATAATCTCTCGCCAGATAACGTCCGAAGCCATGCCTGAGCCGCCTGGGCTGTCTATTCTAAAAACGATGGCTTTGATTGTAATATCCTCTCTGGCTCTTCTGATTGCTCTGGCAATCGTTTCGGAACCCATCATCTTTCCCAAGAAAAAATTGTTGCTGCTTTCTCCTGAATTGATCAGACCAGTAGCATAGATGACTGCAATCCTCTTGGGTATTTCCCAGGTATATTTGTAATCTTCTTCCTGGGCATAATTTCTGAATACTATTTTGTGTGGCTTTTCACCGGCTAGACTTTTGACTATCTCATCTACCTGATCAAAGAAAGCTAAATCATCTATCAGGCCCTGCTCTTTTGCCTCTTTAGCTGTAAATGGACCCTGGTCTATTTTCGATTTCAGCTCCTGCTGGCTTACTCCCCTTTGTTCAGCTATTTCCCTGGTCATCTGTTCATACAGGTCGTCCAAAAGCCAGTTCATCATCTCCCGGTGAGCCTGAGACATAGAATCCCGGGTCACAATGTCTGAGGCACTCTTATAATCGCCAATGTGAACCAAATCTGCCTCTATCCCCAGCTTCTCTAATGTCTGTTTATAAAAAGTCACCTCTGCAGAAATTCCATTCAGTGATAAATATCCTGTTGGCAGCATTATTATCCTGTTACCGGCGGATGCTAAATAGTATTCCTTATTTCCGCCCTGCTCCATAAAGAAGATCACTTTTTTCCCGCTTTGGCGGAAATCAAGAAAAGCCTCCCTTAACTCCTGAATCTTCCCGAAGCCGGCATTGGAAAAATCGAGCCTGACAATCATCCCCTTAATCCTTTGGTCCTTTTTAGCCTTCTGGATGTCCTGTATTATATCCAGAAGTGTAAATTTACTCCCGCCAAACAGGCTGAAGCTTTTCTCCTCGTCTATGTTTCCGGAGAGCTTCAGCTCCAGGAAATTATCTTTCCTCTGCCAGAAAGTCCTGTACCTCTGGCTGGCAAAATTCCAGTAAACCACTCCTTTTTGATATTTGCTGTTCTTGTCAATCGTATTGTAAGAGCCCAGTCCAGATAAAGGAAAATTGATCCTGAAATTTATGCCGTAATTACCATCATTATCTATATCTCCTGCTAAAAGCAGACCATCCAGAGGCTCGACTGAAATCTGATACCTGGTCCTGGCATCTTTTAACTTATCCTTTTCATCCATCATTCCGTCTATGGAGAAAGTGACTCTATCGCCCAGAGGTCTTAGAGCCAGCCCCAGGTCAAAAGAGATGTTCGTTTTGACATCTCGAAAAACCGGACGGTTCAAATCTCTGGCAATTCCACCCAAGGAGATAAAGGAAAATGGCCGGATTAGAAAACCGGCATTCCAGGATTTCAATCCCTGATAATCCTTGTCCTTTGATCTGAACCAGGAATATATACTGCCTAAGTAGAATCCATCCACGATTTTAAAACCAGTGCCTATGCTATATTTTCTGTATGTGGGCTTCTCCACATTTCCCAGCCATTCTGCTGAAAACCCCAATCCGCAAGTGGATAAAAATAGGGCATAATCTCCTTTGAAGCTCGAATCAGAATAAGTATGCAGAAAATACCCCTGAAAACTCCTATCCCAACCCAGTCCTGCTGGATTGAACTTAAGACTAAGGGCATCATCCGAGGTTGCAGCAGAGTTGTAGGGAAGAAAAAAACCTTCGGTAGGTGAAAGACCAGTAGCGAAGGTGTTGGAAGTAAAAGTTAAAATGAAAAGGACACACAAAAGTTTTAGACTTTTAGACATCTTACCTCCTTTTGTTTTAGAATTACGTGTTTCCCTTTTAGGAAGTTCCCTTTTTGTTGTGGATTATTTGATACAGTAAAATACCCGTAGCAACTGAGGCATTCAGCGACTCCGCCTTTCCGAAAATCGGTATTCTCACCTTCTCATCTGCCAGATTCAGAACCTGTTTGCCTACCCCGAATGCCTCACTTCCGATTATCAGGCAGGTCTTTTCGGGATAATCGATCCTGGTGTAATCTTTGCCTTCGTGCACCTCTGAGACGAAGACTCTGAACCCTGAGTTTTTCATCTCCGGAAGTATCTCTTTTAGGTCCAGATTTTCGATTAGCGGAAGATGTAAAATCGAACCCATGGTCGAGCGGATAACTTTCGGGTTATACAGCTCAACGCATCCGTTTGAAAGTAAAACCCCGTTTACTCCAGCCGCATCTGCAGTCCTTATCATCGTTCCGAGGTTTCCTGGATCGCGAATATTATCCAGGCATAGGAGAAGCGAGGTTCCCTCCAGGAAGTCTTTACTCAGAGCGAATTTCTTCTTTCTTACGACAGCTACGATCCCTTGAGGAGTCTCTGTATCGGCCAGTTTCTCGATTTCTTTTTTCTTTACTCTGAACACCTCAGTTCCTCGTCTGCTGAAGTTCTCCACCAGCTTTTCACCCTCAGAGGACTCTACAAACTCATTGGAAAAAAGAACTATCTCAACTTCCCAGTCAGATGAAAGAGCTTCCTGGCATAGGCGGATTCCTTCGATCAAAAATCTGCCCTGATTCTTTCTTTCTTTTTCTGACTTCAACTTCGCAATCTGTTTCAGTTTTTCCTTAGACAGCACGTACATATATTTTCTCCGGATATTTTTAAAACAAAATAGATAATCTGAAAGTCTTTGTCAATTTGTGTTTTTAAATGTAGGGGCGTTCAATTGAACGTCCCTACGTGTCCTTTCCCTATGGAAGGAGAGGGAAAAAGGGAGAGGTTCTCGGTATGTCAGACATTCCTGTCTGACACTCAAGCACAGACAGGAAAGTCTGTGCTACCGAAATCGACAAATCAGTAGACCCACGTTGTCCCCAACGTGGGTCTCAAACTTCAGAACTTATTCTTGGAGTTGGTGAAAGATAAACTTGCTTTTTTTCATTCTAACAGTTAAAATGAACCGGTAGCGATCTTTAGTCAAAAGAACCTCAATCTGAATGAAAATGCTTCTTTTAAGACAATATCTGCTCTCGTTTTCCCTGGTTTTTCTACTGGTGACCTCTCTGTCTGCAGAACAGGAGAAAATGATTATACGCCCGGAAAAAATCGAGCTTAAGTCTGGAGAGCTATTTCATTCCTATCCTCTTTCCAGTCCAAAAGGAAAAATCGGGCTGGCTTTATCTGGTGGCGGTGCCAGGGGTATAGCTCACATAGGAGTTTTAAAGGTTTTGGAAAGGGAGAAAATCCCCGTAGACCTCATCGCCGGAACCAGCATGGGCGGAGTAGTCGGAGGGCTTTATGCCTGCGGCTATTCGGCAGAGGAGTTGGAGAAGTTAGCCTTGCAGATAAACTGGCAGGAACTTTTCTCCAATGCACCCCCCAGGCTTTCCCTGCTTCCGTCTCAGAGAGAAGAAAGCGAGAAATATCTTTTTCAGATATATTTTGAGGGCCTCAAACCCTCCATCCCAAAAGGACTAATCACCGGTCAAAAATTGACCAATCTTTTTACCCAGCTTACTATGCAGGCTAATTTCGAAGCTGGCTCAGATTTCGACAAGCTCAAAATTCCTTTCAGGGCAGTGTCAACCGATTTAGCCACGGGTCAGGAGGTAGTTCTGGGCAACGGCGACCTTTCTGAAGCCTTGAGAGCCACTATGGCAATCCCCCTGGTTTTTACGCCGGTGGAATTGGGGGGAAGATATCTGGTGGACGGAGGATTGGTTGATCCGGTTCCAGTTGTGGTCACTAAAAATATGGGGGCAGATTTTGTGATTGCAGTTGACATTTCGTCCAAGCTTTTGTCCTCATCCCAGATAAAGGATCCCTTGGACATTGCCAACCAGACAACTTCGATAATGACCTTGGAGAGAAAAGAGCTGGAGTTGAGAAAAGCTGATTTTATCATCACGCCGGACCTTGAACCTTATTCCTCAACCAGCTTTGATAAGGTCTCAGAGCTTATCAAAAGGGGAGAAAATGCGGCTGACAGCCTCGTCCCTCAATTGAAGTTACTTCTTTCCAAATCAAATCAACTTTCATCCGATTCTGTTTACCTGATACAAGATGTCGAGTTCTCAGGAAGCGAAAATCTTCTGCCTGTTTCATTGAAGATTAATTTAAAATTGAGAAAAGGCGAGACTGTATCGCTTTTCGAAATCAGGTCTGATTTGAAAGACCTTTATTCCACTGGCTATTTCAAGGAAGTCTATGCTGAGCTATCCGGAAGAAATCAGGGTTATTTTCTGACCTATCATCTTCAGGAGAACCCTCCTTTTAACCGTATTGAGTTTTCGGGCAATAGACTTTTCTCGACTGAGGAACTCGAGAACAGAATTTCCTTTCCTTCGCAGAATATAGCCAATTTCAAAACCCTGCAGGAAAAATTAGACCAGATTACCCAGCTTTATCAGAATTCAGGCTACTCCTTAGCTCAGATTAAAAGTTTAGATTATGACTCTTCAACCGGAATTCTGAAAGTGGACATAGATGAAGGAATCATCTCCAGAATCGAGCTTTCGGGAAACAAGCGGACCAAAAATTGGATGGTCACCCGCAGCCTGCCTTTGAAACAAGGCCAGCCCTACAATTCCAAACTGATCCAGAAAGGGCTTTCTAACCTTTATTCTACCGGGCTTTTTGAGGCGGTTTATCTGAAGGTTCTGCCTGAAAATGGTGCTTATGACGACAAGGTTTTGAGACTTGATTTGCAGGAGAAGAAGTTCACTTTTCTGCGGGGCGGTGCCCATTATAATGATGAATATTACACGGAAGGATTCATCGAGACCGGGGATAATAATCTCTTCGGAATAGGGAACGAGATTTATGCTCACCTGGAGTATGGGAAGAGAAGGGAAAACTACAGCCTGAATTCCAAAGCCGACCGGATTTTCAAGACCTATCTCACTTATAAGCTCAACCTTTTCTGGCAAAGAGAGGAGCGGAGGACTTATTCGGAACATAAGCGGACAGATTCCTTTGACGAGAAAAGATTCGGAGGCTTTCTCTCCTTTGGCGAGCAGATCCCCAGGCTGGGCAAGGCTTCCCTGGAGGGCAGAATCGAAAAAGTCCACAACGAATTCGAGAGCACCTCCCTGAAACAAAATTACCAGATCACCAGCCTGATCTTCAGGTCAGTGGTGGATAATCTGAACAAGCTTCCTTTTCCGGATGAGGGGAAATATCATTATCTTTATGCAGAGCTGTCGGGAAAAGTATTTGGTGGAGACTTAAGCTACAGGAAATTATATTCTTCTCTGGAATCTTATTTCCCCTTTAGCTCCAGACTGAATTTCCATCCGAAAATAGCCATAGCTTTGTCTGATGGAGACCTGCCTTTGGCAGAAAAGTTCACCTTGGGAGGTTTCCAGACTTTAGGAGGATTTTACGACGAGGAATTGAGAGGGGACAAGCTTTTGCTTCTTAACCTGGGCTTGAGATATAAATTTTACAGCAGGTGGTATTTCACCCTGAGGTATGATTCCGGCGATGTCTGGCCCAATTTGGAATCGATCAAGCTGAAGAACCTGCAGAACGCATTCCTCTCCATCCTTTCGGTCTCCACCCCCATCGGCCCCATAGAATTCGCCTACGGCAGGGCAGAGAAAAAAATCGATAAGTTTTATTTTAGAATGGGGCTGGAGTTTTGAAGAAAAGGGCTTGATTTTTGAAAATGGTTAGGGTAAA
>DATKKH010000171.1:0-20675 GCA_035543035.1 Terriglobales bacterium
CTCCTTAATTTATTGATAGAATAATAACTTAAAGAATCAATTTGTCAATCGATTTTTTGCAGGACTTTTATGATAAAGTGACACTGTCAGGGTTGGACATCATTTTTTACTATTTGCCATATCCATTTTGGATGATTTACAATACAGATTCTTTCAGGATTTCTTTTACTTTGTTTTCTATTTTGTCTCTTGTCTGTCTAAATTCATCTTTTGCTTTCCCTTTAGGGTCTTCTATCTTCCATTCAATCCTTTCTTTGGCCGGGACAAAAGGACACACATCTCCGCATCCCATAGTTATTACATAGTCGAAGCTTTGATAAGGCAAGTCTTTGAATCCTTTTGACTTCTGATTTGAGATATCAATACCTTTCTCCTTCATTACTTCTATTGCGGCCTGATCGACCTTTCCTGAAGGGTTTGAGCCGGCACTGAAGACCTCTATTTTATCTTCTCCATAGAATTTAGCAAACCCCTCTGCCATCTGGCTCCTGCAGGCATTTTCAATGCAGACAAATAAAATCTTCGGTTTCATCTTTCATCCTGAGAGAGACACATTCAATGCATCTCTGCGCTGTTGAAATATTTCTCCCTGAATTTCAGAGCGACGTTTACCAGACTTATCAGAACCGGAACTTCTAACAGGGGACCAATAACCGTAGCGAATGCCTCCTGGGAGTTTATCCCGAAAACCGCAATTGCTACTGCAATTGCCAGCTCGAAATTGTTGCTGGCGGCAGTAAAGGAAAGAGTCGTCGTCTTCTGGTAATTGACTCCGAGCTTATATGACATGTAGAAACTTACGAAGAACATCAGCAGAAAATAGATGACCAGAGGGATAGCCACTTTGAGCACGTCCAAAGGAAGCTGGACGATATAATTTCCCTTAAGGGAGAACATTACGATGATTGTGAAAAGGAGTGCTATTAGAGTCACAGGAGAGATTTTCGGGATGAACTTTTCTTCATACCAGGTTTTGTTTTTAGCTCTTATCAAGCTAAAGCGGGTGATAATTCCGGCGATGAAAGGGATTCCCAGATAGATGAAGACGCTTTTGGCAATCTGCCCGATGGTTACATTAACCGCAATTCCCTCTGCCACTCCCAGTAATTTAGGAAGGACGGTTATGAATATATAGGCATAAACAGAATAGAAAAAAACCTGAAAAAGAGAATTTAAGCCGACTAAGGCAGCAGCATACTCGGTATCTCCTCCCGCTAACTGGTTCCATACGATAACCATAGCGATGCAGCGTGCCAGCCCGATGAGAATGACTCCATACATCAGATGTGGCTGGCTGCGTAAGAAAAGAATAGCCAGAAAAAACATCAGGATCGGACCAATGACCCAGTTCTGGACAAGAGATAAGGTCATCACTTTTACATCTTTGAAGACTTTATCCAGCTCCTCATATCTTACTTTTGCCAGAGGAGGATACATCATCAAAATCAAACCTACCGCTATGGGTATAGAAGTCGTATCCACCTGCAGACCAGCTATGAACCTGGTTATAGCAGGAACGAAATATCCTATTCCGACCCCCAAAAGCATTGCTAAAAAAATCCACAGGGTCAAAAAACTGTTCAGGAATGAAAGCCTTTTACCTTCTTCAGTCATCAGAATAACTCCTGTTTTATGCGGACTTATTTGCACTTGTAGGCGTAGACTTGAGAGAGTTTCTTCATTAGTCTTTTTTCATCCTGTTTTACCAGTTCACTCCCGGATAGAGAATTTTCTATAATCTGAATCACCGATTTTTCAAAATCATCCTGAGGTTTAAATAAGGAGTAGAAAATCCAAACTCCTTCTCTCCTATCCACTACCAGACTCAGGGAACGAAGAATGGTAAGATGTCTGGATACCTTGGATTGAGACAAATCCAAAGCTGTCTCTAATTCGCAAACGCAAAGCTCCCGCTTTAAAAGGAGCTTCAGAATACGAAGCCTGGTCTCATCCCCCAGAGCTTTGAACACTTCGACCTGCTTCTGCATAATTCCTCTGAGATATATTCGTATATTCGAATATACGGATATAATATGAATCTATTAATTCTTTTGTCAATAAAAATGTGGGTGCTCGATTCATCGTGCCTATCCTGTAGAGACGCATGGCCATACGTCTCTACAGGTCAGACAGGAATGTCGGACCTGCCTTTGTAGGCGGTGGGTTTTGAAACCCGTCCTCTGTGGAAAATATTCCTGGAACTTTTTCTATTTCCATCTCGTAATTTTTATTGTATAATTGCTAGAACCTTAAACCAGGAGTCATTATGCGAAAAAGGTTAAGTTTGTCTGTGGCAGTCCTTCTGCCTTTCATTTTGTTTGCTTCCAGCCAGGTAATGTCTGCAGAGGAAATCCTCAGCAAGAATCTCCAGGCTATGGGAGGAATGGAAAGTCTGCTTAGAGTAAAGACATCCTACATCAAAGGGACCATTAGCACTAGTGGGATGCAGGGTGAATTTACTTCTTATTCCGAGTTTCCCGATCTATCCAGGCAGGATGCGGATTTCAAGATATTCAAAGTAAGTTCCGGCTCGGACAGGAAGACCTACTGGACCAAAGACCAGAACGGAAAAATCAGGGAATTGGAGCCAGTCGAAAAGTCGTTTGCCTGGACCGAGAATTATTTCGGGAATTTTCTCTACTTTTTCCCGGACCAGTTCAAAGCGGAAATAACCTATCCGCAGGACGAAAGCGATTCTCTGGGCAAATATTACGTCGTGGAGATCAAACCGGAAGGTGGGGAGCCACGAAAGCTTTTCTTTAATAAACTTACCAACTTTCTGGATAAATACCAGCAGAAGATGGATATAGATGTAGCCACTACCTACCTTTCGGACTATCGGAACGTTGAGGGATTGAGCCTTCCCTTTCATTCTCATACCACCACTGGCAAGCCCCAGTATGACGTGGATGTTACCATCACCGATATAAAATTCAATGTCGAAGTCGATTCGACTGTTTTTCAGATGCCCCAGGAAAAAGTCAAAGATTATTCCTTTTCCACCCCGGAGGGAAAAACCACTGTCCCCTTTGAATTAGCCAATAACCACATTTATATCAAGGTCCTGGTCAACGGCACACATCCTGCCTCTTTTCTCCTGGATACCGGTGCCGGTGCTTCCTGCATCGATCTGACCTTTGCTAAGAGCATCGGCCTGGAGGTGGCAGGAAAATTCGAGGCTAAGGGAGTCGGAGGTTCCGAGGATGCCGGATTTTTGGACCTTCAGTCCTTGCAGTTAGGGGATCTGACAATGTCCAAGCAGAAGATTATCAGCCTGAACTTAAACCCTATGAATATTTACGAAGGAAGAGAAATGGACGGGATTATAGGCTATGATTTTTTGAGCCGGTTTGTTTTCGAGATAGATTATCAAAACAGCAGGGTTACTTTCTATGAGCCTCAGTCCTTCAAGTATACTGGAAAAGGTGAGGCACTGGACATCGAGCTTTACGGAAACACCCCGCACTTAAAAGCGACTGTGGATGGAAAATATGAAGGGATGTTCACTCTGGATACCGGCTCCAGGAAAAGCTTAGACCTGCACGCGCCTTTTGTAAAAGAAAACGGGTTTTTGAAAAGATATCCGGATGCCATCGAGGCTTTTGGCGGAGCAGGAGTCGGAGGAGAGACCAAATCCTTGCAGACCAGGATAAAAGCCATCCAGATCGGGAATTTTACAATTAAGGAGCCGATAACCGGCTTGAGCTTAGCAGAGGAAGGTGCTTTCAAAAGTGAGAAAACCCAGGGCAACATTGGCGGTGGGATTTTAAAAAGATTTGATGTGACTTTCGACTATGATCATAAAAAGGTATTCCTGGAGAAGAACGATTATTTTGATCAGAAAGACGAATTCGATAAAAGCGGGCTGATGATAATCTGGCAGGATGGTAAGTTTCTGATTCAGAAGACCTTTGCAGGCTCTCCCGCAGAAAAAGCAAAGATACAGCCGGGCGAGGAAATTATATCGATAAACGAGGAACCAGTTGCCGAATATTCTCTGAGCCAGTTGAGAGATCTTATGTCCGGCAAAGACGGGACCAAGATAAAATTGCAGCTGAAGAAGGACGATAAATCGAGAGAAGTTTCCTTCAAACTGAGGAGCTTAATTTAATGGTAGGTCAGACATTCCTGTCTGACCAAAGGGAACAAACAAGATTGTCTGTTCTACCGGACGGGGTCAACATAAGAGACCTGTAGAGACGCACGGCCGTGCGTCTCTACCCCTAAATTTACTTTGTAGCGTTGCCACTCCTATGGCAACGAACAAGCGTCCTCACAGGAGTGAGGACGCTACATACTACAAGTCTGTCCTTAATAAAAACCTCTTTATTTTTCTGGTCGAGGTTTTCTCGAACTCCTCTTTCCTAATCTGGAAATGCTTTACTCTTTTGTAATCCGCAATCCCTTCACAGCATTTTTCGATTTCCATTTTCATCAATAACCTCAGATTCTCCTCGTCTGAAATCTTGTCACCCTGAAGCTGTTGAATATATTCCAGATTAGGCACCACCACTGCCTCCACCTCCTCGCTGCCAGAGACTTTTTTACCCGTGACTAAAGCCTCTAGGATATAGGGGGACTGGATAAGCTGATTTTCGATTTCCTCAGGATAGATATTCTTGCCGGCGCTGGAGACTATGATATTCTTCTTTCTCCCGACAATATAGAAATACCCATCCTTGTCCTTCCAGCCCAAATCACCGGTGCAAAGCCAGCCGTCTTTCAAGACTTTTCCTGTCTCCTCCGGGTTATTATAATACCCTTTCATCAACATATCCCCTTTTGCCAAAATCTCTCCCACCCCATTTTTGTCCTGTTCAAGGATCCTGATCTCTGCTCCTGGAATCGGCAACCCGACTGACGAGTATTTGGGTTTTGAATAAGGATTTAGAATTAAAACCGGGGAAGCCTCGGTCAAGCCATAACCCTGGAGGAATTTGATGCCCAGGAGGTCAAAACATTCAGGAATCGTAACTGGCAAAGGAGCTGCACCGCAGATTAAGATTCTTAGACTAGAAAGTCCTGCTTTCTCTCTTAAACTTTTGAAGACAAGTTTCCCAAGGTTTATTCCGGATATTTTTTTGAAGTTTTTTACCAGATTGAAACTCAGGTCAAATAAAGTCCGGGTCAGAAGTGATTTTTTCTGGATATTTTTCCTCAAACCCGTAAAAAGCTTCTCATAGAGAAGCGGAACACCGAGTATTATCGTGATTCCGCTACTTTTTATATCCTCTAAAATCTCTTTGGATTTCAAGCTGCGGGCACAGGTCACTTTGGCGCCGCCTGAAAGAGGAATCAGAAACCCGGCTGTGCATTCTAAGGTGTGGTGCAATGGAAGTAGTGAAAGAAAATTATCTCCAGGATAAAGCTTCAAAGCCTTTTTTGTTCCCCAGACATCAGACATTATGTTCTTATGAGAGAGCATCACCCCTTTGGACCTGCCGGTAGTGCCTGAGGTAAAGATTATAACCGCTGTATCCTCAGGAACAGTTTCGGGTAATGAAGTTTTATTCGGTTTACCCTTTTTCAAAGTCTCTGAAAAAGAAAACGTTCCCTGTTCCTTTTTCTCATCCATGCATATGACGAAATCCAATTCGGGAACTTTCCTTTTAATTTCCAGAATGTCGAGTATGAATTTGGTTGAGGTAACCAGACCCTTCAGCCCTGAATCGCGAATCAGGACTTCCATCTCGGAAGATTTCAGCAGTGGATCTAAGGGAACTACTATCCCGCCAGCGTTTAGGATTCCGAAGTAGGTTATCCCCCACTCTGGTCTGTTTTCAGAAAGTATCCCTACCCTATCATTTTTAGTTATCCCTGACGCTTTCAAACCTCTTGCGAAAAGAGACACCTGATTTTCAAGTTCAGCATAACTCAAAGAACAGAGTTCGTTTCCCTTCCAGGTTGATAGGGCTATAGAATTGCCAAAAATGGATACGCTCCGTTTCAACATCTCGGGAATAGTAAGCTTATTCAGCTCTTGGTTCGATAAGAGCTTATCCATACTTTCTCTTTGGCTTCCTACTGGCTTGATGAATTCTGCAAATAACTAAGGGCAGGGAGACCCTGCCCTTACATCGGGAACATCATCTGTAAACTACTTAAATAGATCGGAGACCTTGACTACGGATACATCCTCAGGCTTGATTTTAAGATCAAAGGTTTTGATCTTATCGTCACCTTCTTTTAAAGCCGCAGGATCCACTCCAGAAGGGTATTCAATCATGGTTTGGTCAGAGAAGAGCTCTTTCTTGAAATCCTCTGCATTGCTTACAATTGCCACTATCGCAATATCATCTGGGGAAATATATTTCTTCAGGTCTGAATTAACTTGGTCTGAACTTACTGCTTTAACGTTCTTTTCAAAGTTGTCAACATAACCATAATTACCATAAAACTCCTCATCCAATAATAGTCCCAATTTCCTCTGAGGGGTTTGTATCTCGAATGGAAAATGATTGATCTCGAAATTCTTATATCTTTCCAATTCCTCTTTGGGAACCCCAGCTTCAACCAGATCGGTCAAATCTTTCAGGACCAGTTTCAGGGTGAATTTAGCGTTTATGCTCTTGGGATAGGTCCAGATGCTGAAATACTGCTGCTGCCGCGGAATGTTGGGCGAGGTCAAATTGGACCAACCCGCCTGCCTGAAATATTCCATATAACTGTAAGCGCCGTAGCTTAAACCGTGAGCTGTTCGGACAGTCTGAAACAAAACTCCGAAAGACTCCCTGTGCTTTCCAAAGTAGGTATTTGCCACATACAGGGGGATGAAGACGCTTTCATCCTTTCGGATGAAGGAAAGTGGCTCACCAAAACAGAACTGGGTTTGACCTCTTCCTTCTTTTTCCACTAAAAGAAGCTTCCTGCCCTTAAGAGGTTGAACAGTTTCCTCTGGATGGATAACTTTCCCTTCCTTTAAAGTTGAGAAATCTTTTCTGACCTTTTCCACTAAGTTCTCATCAATATCTCCGGCCAAGCCTATGACCAGATTATCCTTTAGAAAGTTATTTCTATAGAAATTCTGAACATCTTCTCGAGTGAAATTTTTTATGGAGGATAGATTCCCGGTAGCTGGGTGCCCGTAGGGATGATTCTGATAAATATAATCCTGGAAACATTCCTTGACTAATTCAGCATCATCCTGCACCAGCATGTTCACGGCGTCTTCCTGCTCTTTCTTCTGTTTTTCTATTTCCTCCTGGGGAAAGGTAGGTTTGAGCAGGACTTCAGAGAAGACCGGATAGAATTTATCTAAATTCTCCTTGAGAGTTGTTCCGCTCACCACAATCACCTGTTTGTCCACGCTGATATCTATACTGGCGCTCAGGAAATCCAGAAGATCCTCTAACTGCTCGCGGGTATATGACTGGGTTCCCTTTTTCAGCATGGAAGAAGCAAAATAGGCTAAACCCTCTTTACCTTTAGGATCATCTGCCGAGCCGGAAAAGATCATAACCCGGAAATTGACCACTGGTATCTCGGTTTTCTTCACTTGAATGATCTTGAGCCTCTGGCTCTGGCTGCAGCTGATCGAAAAGACCAGCAGGAGACAAATCAAGCTTGAGAGTATGATTTTTAGACTTGTATTTCTCATCTTTACTCCTCCATCTATTCTTTTTGAAAAAGTTAGTCTATTTCTTGGGTAACAGGGTTAGCACGGTTCGGTTGTCGGCATTGAGATATTTCTTTGCCACCTGCTGGATTATCTCCGGAGTTACCTCTGAGTATTTCTTCTGGATCTCGAAAAGCATATTATAATCACCACCGTCCATCTGATAATGTCCTATAGTGTAGGCGACTGATAGAGGGTTATCCATCCGGTAGATCATCTCGGCCTTGACCGAGTTTTTGGCTTTTTCCAGCTCTCTTTCCGAGACCGGCTCGTTTTTCAGTTTTTCCAGCTCCTCAAAAATTACAGGTTTCACCTCATCAATTGATTTTCCCCTTTTCAAAGAGGTACTGATCTCGAAAAGCCCTGGATCTTTTGAGTCCTGCATCCCGCCGGAGATATATTCCACCAGCTGCAGGTCTTTGTAAAGCTTTTGGGTGAGCCGGCCCGAGGACATAAACAGAATCCGGGCTGCAAGCTCTAAGGCGCAAAAATCATCATCTGTTATCTCCAAACTCGGCCCGTGAAAGGCGATCAAAAGCTTGGGAGATATCTCTGAATCCTTCCACACGTAATTTTTCACTCTCTCCTTGGTCTGTTTGGGCTCAGCCGGTATGTTCAGGTCCGGAGGAGGTGTTTTTGGCCAGTCGCCATAATATTTTTTAATCAGCTCCAGGACTTTAGGGGTGTCAAAATTGCCGGTTATAACGATAGTGGTGTAGCCGGGAGAATAGAAGTTCTTCTTGAAGTCCAGACCATCCTGAAGCTTGATATTTTTCTCCAGGTCTTCTTCAAAACCTATTACCGGGTGATGGTAAGGATGAACCTGGTATGCGGTCTGAACCATCTCGTCCCAGATAAAACCGTCCGGGTCGTCCACCACACCCCTTCTCCTTTCCTCCTTGACCGGACCCATCTCCATGCGGAAAGCCTCGTTGGTGAAGGAGAGATTTCTCAACCGGTCTGCCTCGATGGGGATTATTTTTTCCAGAAAATCCTTTTTCACGTTGACGAAGTAATTGGTATAATCCTCTCCGGTCGAGGCATTGGTATTAGCTCCAAAGACGGTTATCGCTTTGTCGTAATCCGGATTTTCCTTGGTCCCGCGGAACATCATATGCTCGAAGATGTGAGCCAGACCGGTAATGCCCGGCTTTTCCTCCCGCGAGCCGGCATTTATGAAGGTCATATAGGAGACCGTGGGCGCGGATTTGTCCTCGCAGGTCAAGATGGTCAGCCCGTTATCCAGGACATTTTTCTTTATGTCTAATTTCAGTTCCTGTGCCAGAAGAGTGAGAAACGGAATCAGAATCAGGAGCAAAAAGGGAACGATGCTTACTTTTAAGCATTGTCTTTTATTCATACCTTCTCCTTGATTATAGGTTGAATTGGATCACGTCCAGACTGCTTGTAAGAGCTTTAATTTAGCACCATTTACCCGTTTGTCAAACGGTTTTTTATGAAAAAAAAGGGCAGGTTTCGAACCTGCCCTTACGAAGTCATTGAAATTAGCTATTAACAGGCTGGAGCTGGACCGCCTTTGAACAGATAGTTTATCAGGAAGATCACGTCCGAGACTGTCGAGTTGCCATCGCAATTGGCATCTCCAGCTTGCAGCGGAGTGGGAGTAGGTCCTCCTTTGAACAGATAATTTATGAAGTAGATTACGTCCGTCACGCTGATATTGTTATCCCCGTTGACATCTCCTCGTTTGTAACTGGATATTCCCAGGATCAGAACGTCGTCGATATTCCAGCCACCTAAATGCAGCCCTTCGTCCGACCTCAACCGGTATTTTAATTGAACCAAGGGATTAGTATCTGCAATCGAGGAGATATCGAAATCCTGAAGCACCCATCTCATGTCTAAATTATCGTTCATCGAATCATTGGTCCACAGCGGGTTACCGTTAACCAGGACCTGGGCAGTATCGAAAATCCCCTTTTCCACAGAGAGCCATCTGTGAAATTGCAGTCTAGTCTTGGTGTATCTTCCGCAATTGATGACCGGGGAGAGAAGGTAATCCTCCTCCTGGTCAGAATAACTGCCGCTTAGGTTATTTCCCCAGACTTTGGTGCCAGAATAGGCTGAAGAGGGGTCAGTCTTACAGCCGCCTGTGGGAGTCCCATGCTGCCAGTCATCTAAAAGGGTGATGAATCCGTGAGTCCAGCCATTGTCTCCGGCCTCCATATTGTCGAAAAACACTGTGTCCATCTTACCTATCAAGGTAAACAGGGAGCTGGTAAAGCTTCCCTGATCAGAGTTGATCGCCAGATTGAAATCCGCTCTAGTTCCTCTCTCTACCGAAGGATCGATCTGAAAACTAAAGCTGGGTGATTCTGAAACCTGGGTTGCTCCTGAGGCAATCGAAGGGAAGGTCGCAGAAGGATTAATGATATTGATCCCCGGAGTAGAAGTCGACAGTATGGCTGAGACTCCTGTGGCAGTGTTCGGTCCGGTATTCTTGAGAGTAACAGGTAGGTTGACAGTTTCCCCTGGGTCTAATATTCCATCAGCGTTGCCGATCGACTCTGTAGCCTGATGCGAATCATAAACTAAAGTAACCGGGTCAGGTGGATAAATCGGGAGAACGGTGCTTCCGCCTATTCCACAATCTCCCCATTTTATATAAAAATAACCGTGCAATCCGCCCCAGTTTGCGCCCCAGCTATTTTTGCAGATCCAGGCACCCTGGCCAGTGCCGCAGGCGTTATCATCCCAGCCGACTATGACTATGGCGTGTTCACCCCGGTAATAACCAGAGGTGTGCTGGTAACATCCGCTGGAATAAGAGTCAAAATCGTGATAAACCGAAAAACCGCTATATACTGGTCCTATAAGGATTGCAGCTTTAATTGCATTGACATCATTATCCACATATTGCCAGCTTTTGAGTTTGGCAACTACCGGATAAAGGTCCTGGGTGCACGGCACGGTCCCACTTGCCTGATAAGGCATGGCTGACTCCAGTATTGCCCCGTGGCGCTGAAAAAGCTCGTAGGCTGTCTCAGCCCAACCCCCGTCGCATCCATTCTCCACATATACATTGCAGGATACAACCTGCTGTTCGGAAAGGTCGTATTCTATTCCATCATGCTTTTTTATAGCTGCTTCAAAAGCACCAGTTGCGGCAAAAGCCCAGCAGCTTCCGCAACTTCCCTGGTTTTTGACCGGAGTCACGATGCTCGAATCACGCCAGTCAAAAACCGGAGGGAATTCAATTCCCACTTTAGCTCTAAGCTTGGGCTGTTTTGCCAGCCATTCATAATACCCTTTTGGCGGTTTAAAACCTAATAGCTTGTCGAACTCCTCGTCTGAAAGCTCGGAGGTCCAGTTCCTCTGGGCTATCCAGTGGTATCCCTTGGCATCGATCTCCTTTTGAAGCTGGGCCACTTTCTGATCAATCGAATCACCAGACACTTGAGCCTGGGCTTTAGCCAAACTGGTACCTGCTGCCAGGAAAACCAGACAGAAAATCAACACGCTGAACTTGAGAGATTTAAACACAGAACTCCTCCTTTAGCCACCCTGGTTCAAAGATGTAAATAATCCACCATATATTAACATATAATAACTTATTTCCTATTTTCGTCAATCCTTAATTCACCCTATAATCTGGCTGCCTCTGTTTGGTATTCCAACCTTGTCCTCAAGGTGGGTCAAAAAAGACTTACGCTGCAGAGGACTGGCAACGCTATTTTATTCTCCGTAACTCTTGATGCTGGGAATTTCCATAAAAATTCCTGTTGTCTTTTCTTCATATATACGTATATTTTATCGGGATTTATGCCACTTTCTTGGGGGCGAACGGTTTCGACGGGGATCAAGGGTAAAGGAAAGCAGGCCGAGGTACCCAGTAACCTCGTTAATCCATTGGGAAATAAATCTAAATGCAAACGATTATTCGTATGCATTGGCTGCCTAATTAAAGGCAGCTCGTCTTACCTGAGCCTGCCTGTTGGTTTGGGCTAAGGCGTCGAGAAAAACAGGATAGCCTTCTTCCATCTCCCGGGGGAAGAGGGCGAAACCAAACCGGGATAGTTCCGGGTCAGACCTGCTTGTCGGTTTTTCCTGGAGCGAATCTTTAAAGATTAAGCTAAGCCTGTAGAAGTCCTTTAATTCTTATCTTCGGACGTGGGTTCGATTCCCACCGCCTCCATTTTTTATTTATGATAGATAGATATTTGAACAATCAAATTAATATCGTCACCTTAACCGCTGACAACTATCAGAAATTTGGGTGCCCCTGCTTTTTAAATCCTAAGCACGAAGGACATCTGAAAAAGCTTGAATGGCTGAAAAAGCGTTTTGCCGAGGGGTTGAAAATCAAACTGCTGTTTGCGGAAAACGAAAAAAAACCAATCGGCTTTGTTGAATATGTTCCCGGGGAGTACGCCTGGAGGGCGGTTGATGCCAGGGGGTATTTGTTTATTCACTGCATCTGGATTTCCCTTAATAAATATAAAGAAAAAGGATACGCTTCACTTTTAATTGAAGAATGTTTGAAAGATGCCAAAAAGCAGGGGATGTATGGCATAGCAGCGATTACCAGCGAAGGTCCATTCATGGCAGGCAGAGATCTTTTCTTGAAAAATGGATTTTGTTCTGTGGCTAAAACCAAACCTTCGTTCGAATTGATGATCAAACCTTTGAAGAAAGGGCCCTTGCCTAAATTCACCGATTGGGAAAAGCAATTGAGCAGATACAAAGGACTGAATATCGTTTATGCCAATCAATGCCCCTGGATTGCAAGATCTATTAAAAATTTATGCGAGATCGCAGAGAGAAAAGATTTAAAAATCAAAATAACCGAATTAAAAAGTGCAAAAGAGGCTCAAAATTCTCCCTCAGTATATGGCACCTTCAGTTTGATATACAACGGAAAGCTATTAGCAGACCACTATATATCCAGCACCAGATTTTTGAATATTATCAAAAAAGAGAAATTTAGGGTTCGATAAATCGAACCCCTACAATTGGTTTTTTGTAGGGGGCTTGATTAATCATATCCTGAGATGCTCACCCACTAAGAAAACTTAAAAACTTTTCTATCTTTAAAGTGTCTTTATAATAGAGAGGATTATGAATTACGGAGAGGATGAGCTTTTAAGGAGCTTTCATAATGGCAATCTTCAGGCATTTGAGACTCTATTTCATCGCTATAAGAACCAGATTTACAATTTCTCTTATAAGATGTTAGGCAATAAAGAATCTGCAGGAGATATCACCCAGGAAGTGTTTATAAAGTTGTTCCATAACCAGAAAAATCCTGGCAGGATAAATAATCTGAAAAACTGGCTTTTTATCTTAACCCGGAATCTCTGCCTTAATAGAATCAGAGATACAAAAAAAGAGATAACTCTTGACTCAATTGCAGATGAAAAATCGAGCGAAAATGGAAACTCGAACTTGCAGGTATTAAAACTCCAGAAAGCTATGAGCCAGTTAGAGCCAGACTTAAAAGAGTCCTTAGTTCTAAGAGAATACCAGGGATTTTCATATAAACAGATTTCAGAAATTTTGAGTCTTTCCCTCCCAGCAGTAAAATCTTTGCTTTTCAGGGCAAGGCTTAGGCTAAAAGAAATCTATGAAAAATGAAATTAGAAGAGGTGATTTTATGAACTGTTTCGATTTTCAAGAGTTAATCTCAGCCAAGCTGGACAAGGAACTTACACCCGAGGAAGAAAAACTCTTAGCTGAGCATCTAAAAACCTGTACCCATTGTGCCGGCTTGGCCAAAAAATTAGAGGAGCTAAAAATCACTACCTCAATCTGGAAAAATGAGCAGATACCTTCCGAATTGGAAAAAAGGATTTTAAAGCATACTGTAGAGATTTCTCGAAAAGAAAAACCGGTTTTAGGTTTTTTAAAGGGTTACTACAAAGTTCCAAAGGGCTTAGCCTGGGCGTCGATAATATTGTTTTTAATGTTTCTGATTAACTCTTTTTTTAATCCGATCAGAACTATTACTGGAATTTCAAAAATTGAAAGGGAAGTGCGGGAAGAGCCTAAATCCCAAAGAATTGTTCTGACCGAGAATGACGTAGTTAGAACTTATGTAATCTTTGGAAACAAAAATTAACTTTCTAAGGAAGAGAAGATGAGAAAACCAATAATATTTTGGGTAATTTTGACTTCCCTTTTTTTCTTTACCAGGCCAATATTGGCTTCAGAGATTGAATATCATTTTAAAGTATCGGCTTATGTGCTGGAAGACAGCCAGAAAACTGTGTTTGGTTCAGGCAGTTTCACAATCGAAGAAAATAAATACGGTAAAATAAGTTTTACTTTCTTCAAAGGGCTTGAGCAAATTAATATCCTGACTTCAGGAGAGGCGCAGTTCCCGGCTACCCGCTTACTTAGGGAAAATGAACCTCCTCTCTCGCCTGGAAAGATCTTCTTAAGCTCAGATCTGTATCTTAAAGCTTCTACAGCTGAGGGGAAATCTATTCAGATCAAGGGTATCCTGGCTCAGCTAACCCAGGCTGAATCTAAAGGTTCTCCTTTGTTCGAATATTCGGAGAGAGAACTTGATTTTGTGTTGCCGGAGAAAGGCACAATGAATCTTCTTATAGGAAAAGATAAGAGCGGGAAGCAGGTTTTTCTGGATATCTCAGTACAAACAAAAGGGGAACTGGTCAATAAACAAGAGGAAATTACTCATCATGTGACTTTTAATACCGAATATTATCTATTTAACCAGGACAGTAAAAAAGATGAATTGGAAAACAAGGGTTGTATCTTGGGTCTGGATGTAGGTGCGGAGACTGGTAAAGTGACCTGTTCTAATAACAAAGTTTATAAGATTGAGGGTGGAGACTCGATTTTATATCTATCAGCCTACGAGATCAAAAACCCGACTTTTATTGATACAGATAAAATAAAATTCCAATTAGAGGTAACACACATCTATGCTATAAACCCGGTTATGGACAGACCCTGGCCCAATGAACTGAAATCTGATAAAACTACAGTCATATTATTCAATAAAGAGATTTCAGCTAAGATAGGAGAAAGAACCGAAATTGAAATCCCTCAGGATAAGGAAAGCCTCTTACCTTTTGAATCTAAGGAAATTATAGTTCTGATTAACTCTGTAAAGGAAGTGAAGAAATAGAGCCTGGGTCTTTAATTCTTATCTTCGGAAGTGGGTTCGATCCTTACCGCCCTCAGATTTTTAATTTAGTTATGGTAAATCAGAAAAGGGTTCGATAAATCGAACCCCTACTATTGCTTTGTAGGGACTTGATTCATCAAGCCCTTTTTAAGATATAGCAATCCGAAGCGTTGCCACTCCTGCCCTACGTGGGCTTGCTCTGACAACGAAAAAAAACGTCCTCACAGGAGTGAGGACGCTACATGTCTACAGTTTTATATCTTGAGATTTTTCGCCAGCGGATGTGAGTTCTCATTTGTCCCGATTATCTTGGCATTCCTTATATCGTGGGCTAAGACTACAGAGGGTCGGGCGTCTTCCAGACCGAATCCTCTGCCTGCCAGGGTCTCCCGGTAGACGATAGTGTGTAAATCTGTGAACCCTTCGGAGAATTCGACTTCCTGGCCATCGATGGTGATCGAGCGGAAAGTGGCTTTGCCCTGGTTTCTGAACTCTTGGGACAGATCGCTTTTCTCGATTGATAAAAACCATTTCACTCTGGCATTTTCAAGCTCCATATAGCCTGCAGTCCTGGTCGGTGTGGCAATGTGAATTTCTGAAGTTTGAACTTTTCCAAATAGCCACAGCAGAAGGTCAAAGAAATGGATTCCGATGTTTGTGGCCAAGCCGCCTGATTTTTCCATTTGCCCTTTCCAGGATATCAGGTACCAGAGACCGCGCGAGGTGATATAAGTGAGGATAATCTCTTTTTTGGAGCCTGATTTCTCTTTCTGCAGTTTCTCTTTAAGCGCAATCAGGGCGGGATGAACCCTCAATTGCAGAACCGTAAAAATCCTTTTCCCGCTCTCACTTTCTAATTCCTGCAAGGCATCGACGTTCCAGGGGTTCAGCACAACCGGTTTTTCGCAGATGGCATCAGCCCCTACTCTGAGAGCAAATCGGCAGTGCGCATCGTGCAGATAATTTGGGGAGCAGATGCTCACGTAATGCACCCGCTTTTCCTCTCCCTGCCGGCGAAGCCTTTCGATGTGCCGGTCGAATCTCTCGAACTCGGTGAAGAAGCTGACGTCTGCAAAGTAACCGTCCAGAATGCCAACCGAATCATGCGGATCAACTGCAGCTACTAGACGATTGCCGGTTTCCTTTATTGCCCTGAGATGCCTTGGCGCCACATACCCTGCCACGCCGGTTATTGCAAAATTTTTTGACATCGTCTTTCCCCGTTTAAATCTCTTTTATTTTATCGACTAAATTGCCACTCATCTTACTTTGCGACACGGATAATAAAAGCCTAATAGACCAGATTGTCAAATGGAAAAGATGCCTATTAGGCATTGCGAGGAGTCCCTTGGACGACGAAGCAATCCTTACAGATGAGCAGATTGCTTCGCCCGACTGGGCTCGCAATGACACCCTAAGGTTTAACAATTTCTCAATTCAACTTTATCTTGACAATCTCTTTTGAAAATTTTACCATATCCTTACCAAAAAATCTTTTTCAAGGAGAGAATGATGAATCGCAAAAAAATCATTCTGACAGTTTTAACGCTGCTTTTATCCACATCTTTTTCGAACTCCCAAGAACTCAAATCTTATCCCTGCCATACCTTTTCTATCGTTGCCAGAGACCCTTCGACCGGTGAGATGGGGGTAGCAGTCCAGTCTCATTATTTTTCAGTGGGACCGGTTGTCCCCTGGGCAGAGGCAGGAGTCGGAGCTGTGGCAACCCAATCTTTAGTGGATGTATCTTACGGTCCTCTTGGATTAGACTTAATGAGAGCCGGTAGAACTGCACCAGAAGCATTGAAAGCATTGCTTGCAGGTGACAAAAATAATGCTGTTCGTCAGGTGGCCATGATCGATGCGTCTGGGAACGTTGCAACTCACACCGGGGATAAGTGCATACCGGCTGCGGGACATATTGTCGGAAAAAACTATTCTGTCCAGGCAAATCTGATGCTGAACGATAAGGTCTGGCCTGCTATGTCCAAAGCCTTTGAGAATACCAAAGGAAGTTTAGCCGAAAGAATGCTCGCAGCTTTGGATGCGGCACAGGTGGCAGGAGGAGATATTAGAGGAAAACAATCAGCAGCGATTTTGATTGTGAAAGGAAAATCAACTGGTAAGCCCTGGCAGGACAAAGTCCTGGATTTGAGGGTGGAAGATAATCCCGAGCCTTTAAAAGAGCTTCGGAGATTGGTCAAAATAGCGGAGGCGTATCATCATTCGGATTTAGGCGACTTAGCTTTGGAAAAGAAAGATCTGAAAACTGCCTTGAAGGAGTATGGAGAAGCCAGAAGGCTTTATCCTGAGAGCGTGGAGCTGGAGTTTTGGGAGGCAACCGCCTTGGTGAACAACAACCGGGTGGACCAATCTCTGCCGATATTCAAGGACGTATTCATGAAAGAACCAATCTGGAAAGAGCTGGTCAAAAGACTGCCTTCAGTCGATCAACTGCCGAAGGATGAGAAAATAATTAAGAGAATTCTTGACGTAACGAAATAAGCAAGGAGCATGTAGCTTGGAGCGAGGAGCTTTCAAAAAACAAGAACCTGAGAAAATGAGAATTTCATTTCAACTATTTTTAATTTTTATTTTCCTTTTAGTTCTGAACTCAAATTCTTTTGCTCAGAGCAATAGAGCTTGGTGTGTAGATGACCTTAAGGATAAGAAACTTGGAGTCGGATCAAAAGAGGATCCATTCAGGGATTTGCAGAATGCGTTTGACCAAGCAAAAGATGGAGACACGATTTTAATTCTTCCGGGAACTTATGAGGAAAAACCAGAAACGTATGTCGAAGATTTGTGCGGCAACTGTCAGGAACACAAAACTAAGGTAACTGCTACTAGAGGTTTTCTAATTAAAAATAAGGGATTGAACATAATCGGAAATGGAAAAGACAATACCGTCCTGGTCACCAATGCAGGATATGGAGTCCTGTTCGAAAATAGCCGGAACTCCCTGATCTCCAGCCTCAAGATAACAGGAGGCAAAAGAGACCCGGATGGAAATGCTACCGATGCCGGGATTGTTACCAAATTCAGCATTGTCATTGTGAAGGATGTGGAGATTTCAGATAACACACATCGGCTCGAAAATGTAGTAGTTGGAATCGGAGGCGTTTTCGGAAGAGAAAACTCAGAGTTACATATTCTGAACTGCAGGATCCAGAATAACGGCTGGGATGGTGTGGCATTATATCGGGGCGCAACCGCATACATTGCGGACAATATCATCTGTGACGGAAGAGGTGCGGGAATCGGGATAACCTGGGACGCTGTGGCGACAGTTTGCCGAAACGAAATTTCCGGCTACTGGAAAGGAATCGGAACCTTTGGAAATTCCAGGGCTGTGGTGAGAAATAATCTGGTGCACGGAAATTTGGGCTGGGGAATAATTGCTACCGGAACATCCTATATGGATGCTTCGAATAATGTCATCACCAGAAACGGAAACTGCGGCTTTGCAGTCTGGAGTGCAGATTGCAGAGGGGTTTGCACGAACAACATCATCACTGATAATGGCTGGAGAAAAGAATGGGTTTGCCCTTGTGTGGGAGTCTGGGCAACTGACATAAATCCTAATTTTCCCGTGACCTATAACGATGTCTGGAATAATAGCGCAGGCAATTACAAAGACATGCCAGATCAGACCGAACAAAATGGAAACCTGTCTGTTGACCCTTTGTTTGAAAGCCAGACTGATTTTCATCTAAAACACAGTTCGCTTTTAATTGACAAAGGAAATCCTCTACTAACTGACCCGGATGGAAGCATAAGTGACCCTGGAATATATGGAGGACCTGAGGCCAGAAAGTGATTTGTATGGGCGTATTACAATACGCCCATACAATCTCAAGGCGCAAATACAAATTCTAACCTCATTACCTTGCCAAAGCCAAGAAAATTCAAATGGTGGTATTTAATCCCGGGCCTCTTCCTGCTTTTTGTCATCGTCTTAACTATTGAGTATCTGACTTTGCCAGACGTAAAATATCTCCAAAAAGAAAATCCGAAAACTACCTCTTTGATTCAGATAAGGAACAAGGAATTTGAAAAGGAAGGCAAAAAACCCAGGGAATATCGTATCTGGGTTCCTTACAGTCAGATTTCCCCTTATTTGAAAAAAGCCATTTTAGTGGGAGAGGATATAAATTTCTTCACTCACAGCGGAATAGATTTAGAAGAGATGAAAGAATCCTTGAAAATCGACTGGAAAAAGAAAAGCTTCTCCAGAGGTGCTTCAACCATCACCCAACAATTAGCTAAGAATCTATATCTTTCACCCTCCAAAAATCCTTTAAGAAAATTGCAGGAAATTCTTATCGCCTTCAGGTTGGAAAAAGCTTTGAGCAAAAGAAGAATTTTCGAGCTGTATCTGAATTTAGTAGAATGGGGGGATGGAATCTACGGCTGCGAGGCAGCATCCAGATTTTATTTTGGAAAAAATTGTTCAGACCTCACACCTGATGAGGCGATACGACTGGCAACCTCTTTGCCTTTTCCCAGAAAATATCCTCCAACATCAGATAGTAGAAGGTTTGAAAGGAGGAGGAAGATAATCCTGAACCGGATGATAAAATATGGTTTCCTGACTCAAGAAGAATACGAAGCACACTTTGCTCCGCAGGAACAGGTGCCTGCTGACTCGACGAGGCAGTAAAAGATTCCCCTGTCGTAGTGCGAGCCTTTCAGACTCTCAAAAAATGTAGGGACAGAACACTGTTCTGTCCCCACAGTCCGTATGGCTAATCCACTCCAAAATGAATAAACCATTGACAAAAAAGGGCTAAAAAACTATTTTAAACGAAATATTGATTTTTATAATAAACTTCAGGGAGAAAAGATGCGGTCTTTAAGGGTCGGGATGGCACAGATAAACTGCACCGTGGGTGATCTGGAAGGAAATACCAAAAAGATTATCCAGCATCTGGATAAAGCCAGAAAAATGGGAGTGGAGCTGGTATGTTTTCCTGAGCTTGCCATCACTGGATACCCGCCTGAGGATTTGCTCCTTAAACCCCAGTTCATTCAGGATAATCTAAAGGCTCTTAGGAAAATCGTCCAGAAAACTGAAGGGTTAACCGCGATAGTCGGTTTTGTGGATAAAAACGGGGAAGTCTATAATGCCGCAGCAGTGATTCATAGCAAGAAACTGGTAGACATTTATCATAAGAGCAACCTGCCAAATTATGGAGTATTTGATGAATACCGCTATTTTCAGCCAGGGGAGAAATTCTCGGTCTACCAAATAGGAGGTTTTATATTTGGAGTAAACGTCTGCGAGGATATCTGGTATCCAGAAGGACCTGCCAAGGCCCAGACCATGATGGGGGAAGCAGAACTAATAGTTAATATCAATGCCTCACCCTATCATATGGATAAGTGGAAAGAAAGAGAAAAGATGCTTTCTACCAGGGCGAACGATAACCGGGTATTCATTTTATACAATAACCTGGTTGGTGGTCAGGATGAGCTGGTTTTTGATGGAATGGGGATGATTTTCAATCCTGAAGGGGAAACTATCTACCGGGGCAGACAATTTGAGGAGGACTTCATAATAGCAGACCTGGATTTGGATGATGTTTTCAGGTCAAGGTTGCACGATCCCAAGTGGAGAACCGAGAAGGAGAAACTGAAATCAGAGACTGTTGACAAAATAGCCGTCTCCGGAAAAACTCTCAAAAGAAGAAAACCAAAGATAAATAGGACAAGTCCTGAACCGCTGCCTCCACTGGCTGAAGTTTATCAGGCATTAGTTTTAGGGACAAGAGACTATCTGAATAAGAATGGATTTACTAAAGCGGTCTTGGGGTTGAGCGGAGGAATTGATTCTGCCTTGGTTGCTGTGATCGCTAAAGATGCCCTGGGCAGGGAAAATGTAATCGCAGTTTTTATGCCTTCTGAGTTCACCTCGAAAAGAAGTCTGTTGGATGCTAAGAAATT
>DATKKH010000172.1:0-10065 GCA_035543035.1 Terriglobales bacterium
GTTTGGTTATTTCGAATAATTCCCTCAGAATGAACAAGGAGGAGTTTAACAAGCGGAGAGAGGCGAGATTGTTCATTAGTGCTAAATGGACAGGTGATAAGATTTATGTCTCGCGCTATTTCAAGGGTCAGAAGATTGAATCAATAGCAAAGGAAGACTTATACGAGGGGATAGAAGGATTTATTACGTTAAGTGTTACAAATACAAGTGATCATGCTATTTCAATAGATGGCATGGGAATAGGCTATTGCGCAAAGAATAGCATCAGGTCAATTCCATGGGGTGGTAAATTCAAATCAGTCGATATGCAAGATAACATAGCCTTCCCTATCATTCTGAATCCGTACGAGCCTTTTCGTTGTGTGACACGGATACCCATCCCAGTTTCAGCGAGGATGGTAGGTGTGATGAACTATTTACAGAGCGACTCAACTTATTCATCTATTGATGTTCTTAGAGAGCTCTTGTATTTTTTAACTACGGGAAGGAATAACATAGATTTACGAGACAGCATTGAGGCAAACATCAATAATCGCCTGCAAGAAATAAATGAGAAGGGCTGGATACGTAATGTTCCAGAATTGTTGATAGCATATTCAGATTCAGATCCTAGTTTGAGAGTGATGAGAATAATAAGAGGTCAAAGAGCCATAGAGGTGGCAGTAAAATTATCCTCAGGTGAGTTAATAAGCAAGACATTAGATTATATGGACATCGGTAGAAGTCCATTTGATATGTTAAGCCCCCAAGAGTAGCATGCTAATGCGCGGGCAGATGTCTCCGCCTGTTCTAATCGCCTTCCAACCTATTTTCTATTTCCTGAGTCGCACAAATTCTCATATTTTTTTATTAATTCCTCATCCGGGTGAATCCTCTCTAAAGGTCCTGTGAGCAAATGACGCAAAAGAGACACCAGGAACAACTACAAGTGAATAAAAGATTTATACACTTTGGGATTTATTATACATAAAAATTAATTTAAACTCTAAGTCAATCAACGAGTTAACAAAATCACTGCATATAAATAATATACAATTATTGTCTTATTAGAATCATTTAGAGGTTCCAAAGTTCTTTAATAATTAGTAAGTCATTGGATTACAATTAGTTACCCCCATACGATTATTCTGCTATAAAGATTGGCATTCCACTTGCTTTATTATTATTGTTTGTGAAAAAAGTAACAAGATAAGAAAAGAGGAGGTGAGCAAGATGAATGACAGAAAGAACTTGCTGGTGATAGACGATGAGCCGATCGTCCTGGACAGCTGCAGAAGGATATTAAAGCAGGAGGGGTTCGACGTCAACGGGGCATTCAGCGGCCGGGAAGGACTGAAGAAGATCGAGGAAGACAAGTATGATGCGGTATTGGTAGACTGGAAGCTTCCGGAGATAGACGGGATGGAGGTTTTGAGGATAATCAAGAAGAACCATCCGGAGGTAGTCGTGGTGATGATCACCGGGTATCCATCGGTCGAGTCGGCAGTTAAGGCAATGAAATTAGGGGTGTCGGATTACGTTTCCAAGCCATTTAGCCCGGACGAGCTGAAAGATACTATAATAAAGGCCATAGAGAGCTCCAGAACTGCAAAAAAGGAAGGGAAAGAAGCTGAAACAGTAGTTGATACCTGGACAAAGAGGATGATTGCCGGAACGGAAGATAGTTGGGAGACAGAAGTTAAAGAAGCCAAACCGACTGGCGATACTGTCTTGGTTACGCCAGTAGAGGTACCGTTCCCCGAAGCGGGAGGGAAAGTCGGTCTGAAAAAGTCCTTCTTAGCCACACTCTGGTCCAGATTGTTCTTCATTGCCTTAGGTCCTGTGGTTCTTTTCTCCATATTCATAGGAATCTTCAAGGTGGTTTTTAGTAAAAAGCTTTTAGAAGTATAAAAGAAGTAATTCACTTGTAAGTTAATCAGGTTCTTGCACGAAAGCCAGGTGAAAAACGGAAAGTGTTAACATAAGCCCAGGGGCAAAAAGGTTAGCCCAGGAGTATATTTTTTATAAAGAAATCACACTTTTATATTGACAAATTCCGTTTTAACATTTAAAATAAAGAGGAGTTTTTTCGTATAATTTGTGAATATTTTCACAAGTAGAAAGACCAGTCAATAAATCTTTGATCAAAGAGGTTCAGATGATAAAAACCAGTGAAAAACTTCAGGAGACTTTTCTGGAGGATATCTATTCCATTCCAGACGGGGAAAAGCTGAAAAACTGCATCCAGTGCGGCACCTGTTCTGCTTCCTGCCCCACCAGTCATTTGATGGACTACACCCCCCGGCAGGTAATCTCGGCTTTTCGGGCAGGGATGCTGGACCGGGTATTGAAGTCCAACACCGTCTGGATGTGTGCTTCCTGCTATTACTGCACGGTAAGATGTCCCTCCGGGATTAAACTTACTGACATAATGTACGAATTGAAAAGGCTGGGGATAAAATACGATCTGTACCCCCCCCAAAATGCCTCCCCGGTAATGGCCAAGATATTTGTGGACACCCTGAACCGGTTCGGGAGAAGTGCAGAAGTAGTTCTTCTGTCTCTTTTCTTCCTAAGAACCAAGCCATTTAAAATCCTGAATTTCGTTCCTATGGGGTGGAAGCTTTTTCAAAAAGGTAGAATAGCCGTTTTCAGTAAAACTATTGAGGGAAAGGACGACCTGATCAAGATAATCAAATACATCGAGAAGAAGGGGGTGGCATAATGAGATACTCTTACTATCCCGGATGTTCCCTGGAAGCAACTGCCAAACCTTATGATGTCTCAGTCAGGTCCGTGTGCCAGGCTTTGGACCTGGAGCTGGATGAGGTGAAGGACTGGAACTGCTGCGGTGCAACTTCCTATATTTCCATAAGAGAACTGACCGCTTTTGCCATCTCTTCCCGGAACTTAGCCCTGGCAGAGAAAATGGGGAATGACCTGGTCACGGCCTGTCCTGCCTGCTACACGGTTTTGAACAAGACCAATATCTACATGCGCGAAAAAGAGGACATCAGGAAGACCGTGAGTGAAGCCCTGGCAGTGGCCAATCTGAAATATGACGGAACAGTAAAGGTCAGGCACCTTCTGGATATAATAGTCAACGATATCGGGCTGGAAAAAATCAATCCGAAAATTAAACAAAGGCTGGATGGCCTGAAAATCGCGCCATATTACGGCTGTCAGATTTCCCGGCCGCACGGGACATTCGACGATCCTGAATTTCCTATGACCATGGATAACCTGTTTTCCTCCCTGGGCGCTGAAGTGGTGAATTTCCCTCTGAAAGCGAAATGCTGCGGCGGGATGCTGATGACAACTGATCCGGAAAATGGTCTAAGCCTGATCAAAAATCTGCTTTCCTGCGCGCAGGATAACGGAGCGGAGTTGATCGTAACAGCCTGTCCCCTGTGTGAGATCAACCTGGAAGCCTATCAGAAAAAAGTAAACCGGAAGTTCAAGACCGATTTCTTCATACCGGCGATCTATTTTACCCAGCTGTTAGGAGTGGCTTTGGGACTGCCGAAGGAAAAACTGGCCATAGGAAAGGAATTGGTCTCATCCGAAAAGGTGCTGGATAGATTTTACGGAGGTAAAAGATGAGCGACTTGAAAAATAATACTCATAAGATCGGAGTATATGTTTGCGACTGCGGTTCCAACATCGCCGGAATGGTGGATGTTCCGGAAGTAGTGAAATTCGCCTCCACCCTTCCCAATGTCGCCATAGCCCGGGAGCACAAATATATGTGCTCGGATCCGGGACAGGACACAATCAAAAAAGACATAAAAGAGTTAGGTCTGACCAGGGTGGTGGTCTCCTCCTGTTCCCCGTTAATGCACGAACCAACTTTCCGGAATGCCGTTCAGGATGCAGGATTAAACCAGTATCTCTTCCAGATGGCCAATATCCGGGAGCAGTGCTCCTGGGTGACGGAAGATCGGATAAAAGCTACTGAAAAGGCAAAAAAGTTAGTTGCAGCAGCAGTCGAGAGAGTAATCCTACACGAGCCCCTGAAGCTCAAAGAGGTAGCTGTTAATCCGAATGTTCTGGTCGTGGGCGGCGGAATAGCCGGAATCGAAGCTGCTCTCCAGATAGCCAACTCAGGAAAGAAGGTTTACCTGGTGGAGAAATCACCCTCCATCGGCGGCCATATGGCCCAATTAGACAAAACCTTCCCTACCCTGGACTGTTCTGCCTGTATCCTTACCCCCAAGATGGTCCAGGTAGGCAGGCATCCCAATATCGAGCTTATGTCTTACAGCGAGGTAACGGATGTGTCCGGCTTCGTGGGGAATTTCAAAGTCAAGGTGAAAAAGAAATCCAAATTCGTCGAGCAGGAGAAATGCAAAGCCTGCGGGGACTGCGAAAAGGAATGCCCGGTGGAAAGGGATGACGAATATGAGATGAAAATGAAAAAGCGCAAAGCCATTTACAGGTATTTCCCGCAGGCCGTTCCCAATACTTTTCTGATAGATAAAACAGAAAGACCTCCCTGCAAAATTACCTGCCCCATAGAACAGGATGCATCCGGATATACCGCTCTGATTGCCCAGAAAAAATACCAGCAGGCAATAGATTTAGTCAGGAAGAAGAATCCTTTACCCATTGTCTGCTCCAGGGTCTGCTACCACCCCTGCGAGACTGCCTGCAGAAGGGGAGACTTAGACGAGCCTATCTCCATTTGCCATCTGAAGCGATTCCTGGTGGACTGGGAAATGGAAAAACCAGAGGAAAGATATAAAAAGCCGGAGATAAAAAACGAAAGAGAAGAAAAGGTTGCCATCATCGGTTCTGGTCCGGCAGGACTTGCCTGTGCTTACGATCTCAGGCTCCTGGGATACCAGCCAACCATCTTCGAAGAGTTGGATGTGGTAGGTGGAATGCTTCATACCGGAATCCCTGAATATAGACTTCCCAAGAAACTATTGAAAAAAGAGATAGACCGGATGAAGGACCTGGGTATAAAGATCAAGACCAATACAAAGATAGGAAAGAACTTCACCTTAGGCAACCTGAAAAAACAAGGGTTTGATGCGGTCTTCATCGCCACTGGTGCTCATAAAGGTCTGAAAATGAAGATCCCGGGCGAGGAACTTGCCGGGGTTTTCGATGGAGTCGAATTCCTCAGGGAAGTCAGCCTGGGCAAGAAAATGGAAGTGGGCAAAAGAGTGGCTGTGATTGGCGGGGGAAATACCGCAGTTGACGTTGCCCGGACAGTCTGGAGACTGGGAGCAGACGAGGTAAATATCGTCTATCGAAGAACCATAAAAGAGATGCCAGCAGCTGCGCATGAGATCGAAGAAACCCAGAAAGAGGGCATTAAGATTACTTACCTGACTGCGCCTCTGGAGATAATTCAGAAAAATGGCAAGGTAAGCGGGATCAAATGTATCAAGATGAAATTGGGTGAGCCGGATTCGTCCGGAAGAAGAAGACCTGTGCCGGTTGAAGGATCCGAGCATGAGATCAAATCCGATATGGTCATAGCAGCAGTTAGCCAGGCTCCTGACTTATCCTTTATGGATCCGTCCTTGCAGCTCAAAGTGAGTAAATGGGAAACCCTGGAAACAGACCCTCTTACTATGGTCACCAACCAGGAAGGAGTATTTGCCGGAGGAGACCTGGTCACCGGACCGGCCACAGTGGTCGAAGCACTTGCCTGCGGTAAAAGGGCAGCCATCTCCATTGACCGGTATCTAAATAACCTGCCTTTGGATTCAAAGCCTATCATAGAAGCTGGGCTGGGCAGAAAGAGCAAAGACGATATTCCCAAAATCGATGTGAAGGAAAAGTACAAAGACAAACCCCGAAAGCCGAGGATGCAAATTCCCGGCCTGTCAATAAAAGAAAGAGCTGGAAACTTTAAAGAAGTGGAGCTTTCGATTCCCGAGAAGCTTGCCTTAGAGGAGGCTTCCAGATGTCTCCAGTGCGGACCCTGTGTTGAATGCTTCGAATGCGTCAGGGTATGCGAGGCTAAGGCAGTTAATCATTCTCTCGCCGATCAGACAGTCGAGCTGGATGTGGGTGCCGTAGTCATTGCCACCGGATTCGATACCTATGATCCGGTGCTGGCTCCACAGTATGGATATAAGAAGTATGATAATGTTCTGACCAGTATGGAATTCGAGCGCTTGAGCCATGCCGGAGGAGTTACCGGAGGAAGGATTCTGCTGAAAAACGGGAAGGAGCCTGAAAGCGTGGCAATACTACACTGCATTGGCTCCAGAGACGAGAATGCGAACGAATACTGTTCCAGGGTCTGCTGTATGTATTCCCTGAAATTTGCACATCTGGTCAAGGAAAAAACTCCAGCTAAGGTTTATGAGCTGTATATCGATATGCGCTCGTTTGGAAAAGGGTACGAGGAATTCTACAAGCGTCTGATGCACGAGGGCGTTCTGTTCGTCAGGGGTAAAGGCGCGGAGATAACCGACGTTGTAGAAAACGAAGAGGAGAAAGGGAAACTGATAGTCAAATGCGAGGATACCCTCCTAGGATTTGTCAGGAGAATCCCGGTGGATATGGTGATTCTGTCAACCGGCTTGCAGCCACAGAAAGACGTGGCTGAAGTTACCCGGCTTTTCACCATTCAGAGGAGCAGGGATGGGTTCTTCTTGGAGAAACATCCAAAATTAGCTCCGGTGGCAACTGCTACGGATGGTGTTTTCTTAGCCGGTGCCTGCCAGGGACCCAAGGATATCCCGGACAGCGTTGCACAGGGTGCGGGTGCAGCAGCCAACGTCATCGCCATGATTGATAAAGGTGTGGTTTCTATTGAGCCGATAGTCTCATACATTGACCCGGAAAAATGTGCCGGCTGTAAGCTCTGCCTGACCCTCTGTCCCTATAATGCCATCGAATTCAACCAGGAGAAGAAGGTTTCCCAGGTTCAGGAAGCTTTGTGCAAAGGATGCGGAACCTGCGTGGCATCCTGTCCTTCCGGGGTTCCGATCCAATACGGTTTCCGGGACGAGCAGATACTGGCTGAGATCGAAGGTGCTTTGGAATCAGAAACACTCGCAGTAAATAAATAAAAAAGGAAAGAGTATGAATCAAAAAGGTTTTGAACCTAAAATAATCGGTTTCCTGTGCACCTGGTGTAGTTACACCGGTGCGGACATGGCCGGAACTTCCAGAATGAAATACCCTTCGAATATCGTAATCGTCAGGGTGATGTGTTCCGGCAGGATCGATCCGACTTTCGTGCTGAAGGCTTTTCAGGACGGTGCAGACGGGGTCCTGATTGCCGGATGTCATCCAGGGGATTGCCACTATATCAACGGCAATATGAAGACGATGCGGAGATATCCACTTATGGTGAAGCTTCTGGAAGGTTTCGGCATTGAGAAAGAACGGATCAGGCTGGAGTGGGTCTCTGCAGCTGAGGGTGAAAAGTTCTCCACTGTAGTTAAGGATTTCACCGCTAAGGTGAAGAAAATAGGACCCCTAAACTGGAGTGTTCAGGCCGGGGTCTCAAAAGAGGCCTCTTCACCCGGATTGAAGGAGGCGAGATTATGACCAAACCTAAACTGGCTTTGAACTGGACTGCATCCTGCGGCGGCTGCGAAATAGCAGTCCTGGAGATAAAGGAAAAGATCTTAGACGTTGCGAATATCTTCGATATCGTTTTCTGGCCCTGCGTGATGGATTTCAAGTATTCGGACCTGGAGAAATTCAAAAGCAAGGAGATAGATCTCTGCTTATTCAACGGTGCTATCCGGACTTCGGAGCATGAGCATTTAGCAAAACTCTTGAGAGAGAAGTCCAAAGTGTTAGTGGCATACGGTGCCTGTGCCTGCGAAGGAGGTATACCCGGATTAGCCAATCAGTTCGACAAAGAGAGTATCTTTCAAAGGGTCTATGTCGAAATCCCCTCCAACCAGAACAAGGACAAGAAGTTTCCTCAGGAAAACAACGATATGCCAGAAGGAAAAGTCCAGATTCCGGCTTTTTATGATACAGTGAAGAGCTTGAAACAGATAGTCCCGGTCGAATATTTCATTCCAGGTTGTCCGCCTTTGGAAAAAACTACCTGGAAAGCTCTGGAAACAGTGGTAAAAGGCGAACTGCCGCCGGTCGGCTCTTATCTTGGAGCAGGAGACAAGACGGTATGCGAAGAATGTCCCAGAAAAAAAGAGGAGAAGAAAATCAAGCGGTTTTACCGTTCCCATCTGAAACTTCCGGAGCCTGAGAAATGCCTGCTGGAACAGGGGATCATCTGTGCCGGACCTGCCACCCGCTCCGGATGTGAAGGTGCCTGCCTCAAAGCTAACCTTCCCTGCTGGGGATGTTATGGCCCTGCCCAGGGTGTAGTGGACGTGGGGGCAAAATTCATGTCTGCTTTAGCCTCGGTGATAGACTCGGACGATGAAAAGGAAATAAATAAAATTCTGGAAGGGATAGTCGACCCGATCGGAACGTTCTACCGTTTCGGGTTGGCAGGCTCGATTTTAAGAAGGAGAAAGATCAGCCAGGAGAAGAAAGGATGAAAAAGATAAGCATAGATCCGATTACACGGCTGGAAGGTCATGGCAGAATAGACATGTTTCTGGATGACAGCGGAAAACTGGCCAATGCCTACTTCATAGTTCCGGAACTGCGCGGTTTCGAGAAGTTCTGCGAGGGAAGACCGGTGGAAGAATTAATGATCCTGACCCCACGCATCTGCGGGGTATGCCCCACTTCCCATCACTTAGCATCAGCCAAAGCTGCGGATGCGGTTTATCATTGCGAGATTCCATCTGTCGCAAAAAAACTCCGGGAATTGATGAACTCAGCCTACTACGTGGCAGACCATACAACCCATTTCTACGCCTTGGGAGGTCCGGATTTCGTGGTGGGACCGGATGCACCCAAAGCCGAAAGAAATATCTTAGGAGTGGTTAAAAAAGTGGGATTAGAAATTGGCGGAAGGGTGATCCGGCAAAGAGCTATCTGCCATGAGGTGGTCTCGATGTTGGGAGGGAAATACGTTCATCCTTCAGCCGCTACGGTGGGAGGAACGGGAAAGGGTCTCTCCGAAGAGGAGAGGAAAAAATGCCAGGAGATCGCGGAGGAATCAGTTGAATTCGGCAAATTCTCCCTGAAGGTTTTTAATGATATCGTGCTTGCCAACAAAGCCTATGTCGATTTAATAACCTCGGATGCCTATACCATCAAAACTTACTATATGGGCCTGGTGGATGAGAAGAATAAAGTCAACTTCTATGAGGGTAAAATAAGGGTGGTTGATCCGGAAGGAAAAGAGTTCTCCAAATTCGAGGCGAAAGATTATTTAAATCATATCGTCGAGGGGGTTGAGCCCTGGACTTATCTAAAATTCCCCTACCTGAAAAGCATCGGATGGAAAGGAATTGTGGACGGTAAAGACAGCGGAATGTACCGGGTTGCTCCCCTGGCACGGCTGAATGCCGCAGACGGGATGGCAACTCCTTTAGCCCAAGAGGAATACCAGAAAATGTATGAGACCTTAGGAGGTAAGCCGGTTCATTTTACCCTGGCAAACCATTGGGCAAGATTGGTCGAGCTGCTGTATGCGGCAGAGAGATTCTTGGAGCTTACCAAAGACCCTGAGATCACTGATCCTAACACCAGAGTAATTCCGACAGCGAAACCGGACGAGGGAGTCGGCGTAGTGGAAGCACCGCGGGGAACCCTGTTTCACCACTATCAGACCGATGAAAGAGGGGTCACGCAGAAGGTCAACCTGATCGTGGCTACTATAAACAATCATGCCGCTATCTCTTTATCCATCAAGAAAGCGGCTGCAGGGCTGATAAAGGGCGGAAAAGAGGTATCTGACGGAATTCTTAATATGATCGAGATGGCTTTCCGGGCTTATGATCCCTGCTTTGGATGCGCTACTCACTTCCTGCCCGGTGAGATGCCGATAGAGATAAAGATTTTTGATAGTAATAGAAAACTGGTGAATATCGTAAAGAGAGACTAAATAAAAGAAATCAGGACTGGAATGCTCACAGGCTTTCCAGAATTTGCCGGATTATGTCAGGCAGAGCTTGCTTCACTTCAGGAGTAAGTTCGGTGCTGTAAGTGTGGTAATCTTTGGGGACGATCCCGAAAATT
>DATKKH010000173.1:0-32009 GCA_035543035.1 Terriglobales bacterium
ATCGTGGGAATAGGACAGTGCGTTATCCTCCATAAATCTCTGTAGGGGCGTATGGCAATACGCCCTTACATTTTCGATTAATCGAATCCCACAGTTTGTCAGAGATTTTTTGTTCAAATTTAGTTGACAAAAGGACGAAAAAGAATAACTTAAAAAGAATTGTATGGGAGGTAACTTTTTCCTGACATAAAATGGTAAAAGCTCTGAGAAATTACTTTCTTTCAGGCGTTCTGATCATCGTCCCCCTGATTATTACTTACCTGGTGTTACGTTTCTTGTTTTTAGGCCTGGATGGACTACTATCTCCTCTGGTTAATAAACTAATAGGTTTCAATTTTCCGGGGACCGGGCTTTTAGCCACTCTAATTCTCATTTTCTTAGCAGGTCTTTTTGCCTCCAGCCTTATATTTTCGCGTTTGGTCTCTTACGGAGAATCTCTTTTCAATAAAATCCCGGTTGTTCGCACCGTTTATGGTCCTGCTAAACAATTAGTGGAAAGTCTCACAGTTGCTGATAAAAAGGGGTTCCAGCAGGTGGTCTTGATTCAGTTCCCCCGTAAGGATATTTATACTCTGGGTTTTGTAGCCAAGAGAGTTCAGATGAACGGCCAGACGCTTCTGGTAGTTTTTGTCCCTTCGACTCCTACCCCTTTTACCGGCTGGACGCTCCTGTTTAAAGAGGAAGAAGTCACCTTATTAGACATAACAGTGGAAAAAGGGATAGAGTTTTTTGTGTCCGGCGGGATAGCTTCCCCGGATAAGTTCAACTTCAAGGAAAAATAAAATCGGGAAATGCTGAAGCAGACTGTTACTACAGTAACATCGATTAAAACAGCAGCTCTGTCCGCGATCTGGACTTTTCCCTCGGTCTTATTGTCAGCCTTAGTAGTCGGCTGGGCAGCTGAGGCAGCTCAATTTTTATTCTCCCAGGGTTTAGCCTTAGCTATTTTAGCCTGGCTGCAGACTTTGCCCGAATTCGCAGTAGAGGCGGTGATTGCCTGGGAAGCAGGAACTGATCCACAAAAAGTCCATCTGGTGACGGCCAATTTCACCGGTTCCTTGCGTCTTTTAGTAGGTCTGGGCTGGCCTATGATCTATTTCACCACGGTTTTCTTCAGAAAAAGAAAGCCCGGGGAGAAAAAACTCTTAAATATAAAGTTAGACGGTGAGCATGCGGTTGAAATCCTTGGGCTTCTACCACCCATCCTATATTTTGTTGTCATAGTGATAAAAGGAACCCTTTCCCTTTTTGATTCAGTAGTGCTCTTCTTGATGTATGTAGGTTATCTTTATATCTTAAGAAAAATCCCTCCACAAGATCAAGAAAAGACAGAAGATTTAGACAGGGTTCCGAGATGGATCTTGAAACAACAGCCTGTCAGAAGGAATCTCTCCATAGCTTTTCTTTTTGTCTTTGGCGGGATCTGGCTCTATTTAGTAGCAGAGCCATTCCTGCACAGCATGTTAGCTTTAGCCACTCTATTGGGAGTGTCTCAATTCGTTTTCATCCAGTGGGTTTCCCCTTTTCTGTCTGAATTTCCAGAAAAAGTTACTGCTTTTAACTGGGCAAGGACTGTGAAGAAAGCGCCTATGGCTTTGATGAATATGATCTCCTCCAATATCAACCAGTGGACTGTGCTGGTGGCGATGATCCCGATTGTCTATTCTATAAGCTCAGGTAAAGTTTCAGTCATTCATTTCGATTCACATCAGAAGGTGGAGATATTTTTAACCATTGCCCAATCAGCTTTAGGAATGATCCTTTTAGCCAATATGGAATTCCGCTGGTATGAGGCACTGGGCCTTTTCGGCTTGTGGTTTACCCAGTTCGTCATTCCTTCTTTGAGAGAGGAGATAACCTGGGTTTATCTTTTCTGGCTTTATGTGGAGCTGATTTTGGCCTTTATTGGAAAAAGGAAACTTTCAGTTTTTAAGGAGTTCAGAGAGTTGATAAGGAAACATTGGTAAAACCTCACTTTATCTCTCACCTGCGAGGAGAGGGAGATAATTGAGTCTACAGTTGCTCGATTTATCGAGTGGCTTCGAAAGTGAAAGAGAGGGAAAACTATGTTAGGAATCATGCCCAAGGAAGATAAGTTTTTCACGATGCTCAAGGAACTGGCGCATTGCGTTCTGAGAGGAGCTGAAGCTTTGAAAGACCTGGTGGAAAACTATACTGACGTGGAGAGAAAGGTAAGGGACATAAAAGAAATCGAGCATGAGGGAGACAGGAACATACACCAGATCGTAGACAATCTGAACAAGACCTTCGTCACCCCTCTGGACCGGGAAGACCTGCACCAGCTTGCCAGCGAGCTGGATAACGTCTTGGATGCGATCGAGGGAATCTCAAGCCGCCTGCTGAACTTCAAAATCGAAAAACTGACCCCGGAGTGTATCCAGCTGGTAAATATAATTTACAAGGCAACTGTGGAAATAGAAAAAGCAGTATCCGATCTCAAGCACTTCAGAAACCTCCATCCTTTCTGTGTGGAGATAAACAGCCTGGAAAACGAGGCAGACCAGATCACCCGGGACGAGGTAGGCAGACTTCTGGACGAGGAGCCCGACTGGAGAATGGCGATCAAGTGGAAGGAAATATACGGAAGGCTGGAGACTGCAGCTGACCACTGCGAGAATATCTCTAACGTAATCGAGGGCATCGTGGTGAAAAACGCTTGATAGATATCGCTGGATTTGGAAAATTGTAATTTCCTGGACAGTTTCTCCAGGTTGTCATGAAATCGTAAGGGAGACCATCTAAAGAATTGAATTCAAATAAACTCAAGCCAATATGCTCAGCCTACTTTTTGTCATTTTCATCATTTTAGTTGCCCTGGCTTTTGATTTCACCAACGGATTGCACGATGCGGCTAACTCCATCGCCACTGTAGTATCCACCAGGGTTTTAACACCCAGACAAGCAGTGGTCTGGGCCGCTTTTTTCAATTTCGTAGCCTTTCTGATCTTTGGCACTGCGGTGGCAACCACTATCGGCAAGGGAATGATCAACATCAGCGTGGTCACGCCCCGCCTAATATTTGCCGGGCTGATCGGTGCCATCAGCTGGAACCTTTTCACCTGGTATCTGGGACTGCCCACCAGCTCCTCCCATGCCTTGATCGGTGGTTATGCAGGAGCAGCTATAGTAAAAGCCGGCTTTAAAGTCCTCATCCTCAGCGGCTGGACCAAGACCCTCATCTTTCTTGTTCTGGCGCCTACCATAGGTCTGATCTTAGGGTTATTTTTCATCGTTATCGTCACCTGGATAGTCCGAAAAAAAACTCCCGCAAATATAGACAAATGGTCCCGTCGATTGCAACTATTCTCTGCTTGTCTATACAGTCTTGGGCATGGAGGTAATGATGCACAAAAGACGATGGGAATTATAACCAGCCTGATCTTTTCCGTGGGAATTATCAAGACTTTTCACGTGCCTATCTGGGTGGTGCTGAGCGCACATGCTGCCATAGCTTTAGGAACTCTATCCGGTGGCTGGCGGATAGTCAAAACCATGGGACAGAAAATCACCAAACTCAGGCCAATAGATGGTTGTTGTGCTGAAACTGCGAGTGCCATAAGCATTTTCACAGCTACTCATCTGGGTGTTCCGGTCAGCACCACCCACGTAATCACCGGAGCGATTTCCGGCGTAGGAGCAGCCAAGAGGCTGTCTGCGGTTCGCTGGGGAGTTACTATCAAAATCGTCTGGGCCTGGTTTTTGACCATTCCCGGAGCAGCTTTGACTGCTGGAGTTTTCTATTTTCTGCTGGAGTCAGCTATTAAGTTATTCTCTTAGTAGGCAAGGGTCCAAACTATAAATAAGTAAACTGCTTCTGTCACTTGTCATGGTCCTAAAAGTAAAAAAGACTGTTTAAAATTGCTGAGAATGAAAAAAATAAACCCACGTTGCGGGCAACGCGGGTTTACCTTGTCAAAAAAGTAAGTGAAACTCTTCACCTAATTTTCTTATCTCATATTCCTCAATTTCTGCAGGACGTCATTGACTGTGGCATCATTAGGATGGTCCTGCATCCATCTCTCCAGAATTTTTTCCGACTGGCTGTATTTCTTGTTCATAATATACAGGTCGGAAAGAGCCCGGAAACTGATGTCATTGTCCGGGCTTATCTGATAAGCCTGATAAAAAGTATTCTCTGCATCCTGAATTCTTCTCTGCCCCAGGTAAAAAAGACCCAAGTACTGAAGATACAGAAGCTGGGGATTTGACTCGTATAGCTTTTTAAGATGCTCCTCAGCATTTTTCAGCAGAGCATCAGCATCTTGGGTTTTTCCCTCTTGTCTATACAGGTCAGCTAAAATCGCATAAGTGCGGTAATAATCCGAATATATCTGAATAGATTTTTTCAATTCAGCTTCATCTTTTAATGTATCTCCTTGATTTAAATATACATTACCCAGTTCGATAAACATCTCCGGGTAGGAAATCAGCATACCTATTGCGTTTTCATCCTTGTAGACGTTCATATCATTCAGACCCCGGTACCTGTAGACCTCCCATAGGAGTTTATGGAACAAGTCCAGATCATACATGAACTTTCCTTCCTCTGGCACAAGTTTCAGCGCAAAACCTGCTTTTTTTAAATGATTATCCAGATTTAACCTTCCATCCGGCGGAACAGTAGAAGAAAAAACTATGGGATACTTCCACTGGTTCGTCAGGATTATATTCTCGATCATCAGGTCCTGGACCCGGATAAGTTTTTTGTTTTTCTCGTCATAGTAACTGAAAAGATAATGGTTGGTTCCTCTCAAAGGGTCATAATACGTATCCCGGGGGAGGGAAATGACGGTTCCGTCCGGTCGTTTTCTGTCCACGCTCCATCTTATCTGGTCGTCGGTTAAACTGATAGGCACATTCCATTTGTTTTTAAGCTCCAGGATGTACCAGTCCGTATTCAGCAGGCTCAAATTAATCACCCGCACGTCGGTCCTGAATTTTTCCACCTGCTGGATATACCATAAGGGAAAAGTGTCATTATCGCCATTGGTGAAAAGGATAGCGTCCCGGTCACAAGAGGTAAGGATATTATAAGCATAATCGTTCGGAATATAATCGCCTCGCCGGTTGTCGGGAGAATGCAGACCGCGATTCAAAGGCATTAAAGGGGCTAACAGAAAAATAGCGGAAATTCCGAAGACTAAACTTCTGCTTCCCAATTTGCCTAACTTGGTAGAAGCTTCACCCAAATAGGCTATAAGCCAGGAGATGCCCAATCCCATCAATAAGGCAAAAAAAGTAAATGCCGGAGTGTAGAAATAATCTCTGTCCCTGACCTCTAATCGCTCCAACTCTCCGCTCAGAGGGTTGGTTTTGGTCCCATCTCCAAAATTAAGATAAAATAACAGCCCGATCGAGGAAATCAAAACCAGAAAAAGGAGCATCCAGCCGATGCCTTTGACTCTCCGGATCGATTCCAATACTCCTAATAATCCCAAAAGCACCGGGATAAACCATAAGCTCTTGTCCAGATACTGCTCCCTGAAAAATCCCCAGAAACCCATCCGCTCATGGGTTTCAAACTGGTTTTTCCAGCTTGCCCGGCGGGTGAACATCCGGTCGACCATCGAAACCTGGCCGTATTGCTTACGCTCCAGAAAATATTTGAAGCTCTTCCAGTCCCGGGGGTCGTTTTCATCGATGGCCGGGTCCAAAGATGACCGGATTGGGATGTATAACTGCACTGTATAGCCTATGGCAGCAAAGGCTATTAAGGAAAAGATAAAATTCCAGCTTCTGGAACCGGGATTTAATTGCCAGAAAATAAAACTCAGGACTAAGGCGATTGCGAGTGAAACCAAGAACGGCACCAGGGTAAACATCACCAGGGATAAAACTATCCCGGCAGCCCAGAAACGGATATCTTTTAATTTGGATTTATCAGTCAGAATTACCAGGAGGAAAACGGCTGGCATTATCAGATAAACAGTCATATGAATGCCAATCGATATCATCCCAAGGAAGGCGATCATGACTAAATACCGGTCTGCTTTTGGCTCCCCTTTTCTCTCCCACCAGAGAAGGGCTAAATAGGCGATCAGAACCATCAATAGCATCGCTGCACCATAGACTTCTGCCTCAACCGAGTTGGACCAGTAGGTAGAGGAGAAACCTAAAAACAAACTACCAGAAACGCCTCCTACATAAGAGGCTATCCTAGTCCATCCTGAAGATTCCCTTTCTTTGAGAATGTGCCCCATTGTCCGCACGATAAATAAATAAGATAGCCAGACTGTTATGCTCGAAAATAAAACCGAGATGAAATTAACCCGCGGGGCAATGGTCGAGAATAATGGTAGAAGGGTAAATATCCTGCCGATTAGTACAAATAAAGGTGTCCCAGGTGGATGAGGAATTCCCAAGATATAGGAACAGGCAATAAACTCACCGCAGTCCCAGAAGGAAACTGTGGGCGCCATACAGTAAAGATAAACTAGAAAAACGAACAAAAATACGAAGACGGACAACCAGACATTTATCGGGTCTTTTTTATACCAGCGGACGATGCCTGAAAACATTTTACCTCCAAGAAAAAATGTAGTTGCTGAATTCATTGAGCATCTTCGCCCGATAAATCAAGCAACCAGCTTCTTCATTATCTTACGGCTAATTCCCTCGGCTTTTTAGCAAGTCTCCTAAAGATATAAAAAAATAGGTCGACTAATAAAATACAAACTAAACCTTAAAAGTCAAGGAAAGGTTATGTTAGTCTGGTGTGCAGTCCTGTTTTTTCTGGGCATTATAGCTTTCTTGGACAGCCTTTTTACCTTCGGAGAGATTTTCAGGAGGATAAACTCGGTTTTCTTTATGCTGGTCTCCCTTGGTCTTCTGGTGAGAACCAGCACCAAAATGAAGATGAAACAGATAGAAGGGTACATCGAAAAGATAAAAAAGCTGGAAGAGGAAGTAAAAGTCCTTAAAGAAAAAGTCAAGGTTTTTTAGACAGAACCAAAAAAGCGAGTATCGAAGGTCTAAGGTTCTCTTTCGTGCATGCACCCCCAAAACAAGTTTGGGTGTGTCACCCTTACGTTGAACAAAAAGATTTCTTAGGAAGCAGGACTCAGCACTTTCAATTTTTCCCTGACCTCCTGCACATAAAGGGAGGTGGGGAATTTTTTTAAGAAAAGCTCGTAGGTTTCCTTAGCCTTAGGAATATCTCCTAAATCCTGCTGATAAATATCTCCTATCGATTTCAAAGCAAGAGCAAGATAAGGGCTCTCAGGAAATTTATCGCTTAAGGATTGGTATTCCGAAATGGACGATTTGAAATCCTTTTGCTTACGCAGAAGTGCAGATTTCTCCATCAGGGCTGCATCCGACAGGGTCGAAACCTTAGCCTGAGAAATTATCTCGAATAATTTTTCTGCTTCGGTAAAATTACCCTGGTATTCCAGTAGCAGGCCTTTGGAGAAATCTTTAAGAAAAGGGCGGTTCATATCCAGGTTGTCCTTTATCAGATTTAACCTTTCCAGGCTATTGTTCACAAACATCCCTTTGGGAAAATCGTTTATTATTTTCTGATACAATTCTGCGGATTCCTCTAAATCCCCTTTATAAAAACGGACGTCTGCCAGGCGGAAACAAAGCTCCTCTGAATCGGGCTGGGCTATAGGGTCCTTCAGACTTTTTTCATAATGGACGATTGCGCTGTCAAGCTGGTTATTTAGAAGATAAATCTCACCTAATTTAATTAATGTTCCCGGATAAAAGGAAGTCTCTTTCAGAGGAAGGATTTTTCGATACCATATGGTTGCATCTCCTTTTTTCTTCAGGTTATCCAGATAGATATTTCCCATCTGGAAATAAGCCTGGGCCTGGACTTGTCTGATTGGGAAGTCTTGAGCCAATTTCTGGTAAACTGAGAGGGCTTCATCGTATTTCTGAAGTCCTGCCAAGGAGGAGGAGGAGATGAGTCGTGACTCGATAGAGCATTCAACGCTCTGGCAGATGCTTTCCAGGTAGTGGCATGCCCTCAGGGAAAGCTCATAAGATTTTCTTTTAAGGCAGGTCCGGGCAAAAAGGAGCAGATTCTCCCCTTTAGGGGAGGAGAGCACATCTGCGGTTTTGTAAAACTCAAAAGCCTGTTCCATTTCACCTTTTTTGAGTTTTAAGTCTCCATAAAGCTTGTATCCCAAGCTTTTCTTCGGCTCAAGCTCGATTAGTTTTTTGACTCCGCTTTCGAGCTGATCTGGTTTTTCACCTGATTCAATGAACTGCATGATTTTCCTTTCCACATCCGGATAGGCAGTAGTATCTGCTTTTGCCCAGGCAAAATAATATTCCAGACTCGAAGTCCAGTCTCCTGCAGCTTCATATATGTTTGCGAGGTCTCTTAATAAAACAGGGGGGTTCCCCAGTTTTTTGATTCCCTGCTTATAGGTTTCTATTCCCTTTTCCATCTCCTTGTTTGTCAGATAGGTGGCGGCTACCAGATGATAAGCGTTCAGAGTGTCCGTGCTCAGTTTTAAGGTCTGTTTAAACGACTCATCGGCTTTGGTTTTTTCACCGGTTTTAAGATACAGGTCCCCTAACTTAGCCCAGGTAGCCCATTCGCCCGGATGTTTTTCCAGCCAGGTTTTAAGAAGGTTTTCGAGTTTGTCATAAGCTTTTGTATCCAGGTAGGCTCTGGACAAGAAGAAAAAAACCTGTCTATTGTCCGGGGAGATTTTTTCCAGCTTCTCCAGCATAGGCAAAGCCTCTGCAGACCTGCCAGCAGTGACCAGCGCCTGAGCTGCGTCCAAATCGCGTTTAAAGGAACCCTGGTCCTGGGAATAAGCGTAGAAGAAAAATAAAGCCAAATAAAAAAAAGTAAAAAGACTTTTCTTCAACATATTTATTATCGCTTTTCAGTCAATGTAGGGATAGCCCTTGTGGCTGTCCGCCATTTCTTAATCAGTTTTCGGACAGGGACAAGCCCTGTCCCTACATAAAGCCGTTGTTTCATTTCTATTTGTGTAGGGGTGTATTGCAATACGCCCCTACAGTTATTTTTTCTCTGGTTCGGATAAGGCTTTAAAATATTCCTTTATTGCTTCTTCATATTCCTTGGGATAAGTTTCTGAAGAAAGTCTCTGGGCTCTTTCTTTTTCCTTCTGGTCCAAGGCACCGATATCGGGCGGAAGCTGAACCGGGGATTTTCTGGCAATATCCTCGCCTGTTTCTGCTTTCCTTTTCTCGGAATAATCTTTTTTGACCAGAGATTTTTCCGAATCCAGAAGACGGGATAAGATTTGCTTTTGCCGGTCTATGGTACTCTGATCCACCTTCATCCTTTGCAGGTCTTCGACCACCTTCTGCATATCTTTGGCAATATCATCCAGGTTTCCCAGGATCTGGGAGCGGTTTCCTGACTCCTGATTCAGTCTCTCCAGATTCTCTTTCAAAGCCTGCTGTTCTGCGGCCAAACGGGCTAATTCGGCTTGCTGCTCCATAGAAAACATCCCTTGGTCCGAAAGGTCTAAAGTCTGCTCGTTTATCGATCCCTGGTTTTGACACATACCCTGGAGCTTGGAAAAGACATCTGGATTAGGGCATGATTTCTGAGCGTCCTGCACTCCTTCTAAGAGGGATTTGGCTGCCTGGTTCAGATCGAATAAAGACTCGAACTGGTAACTTAAAGAGCGGTTACCATCCAGTTCTTCCAACCTGCCGATCGACTGGAGCATATTGATCGAAGCCAGGGATAATTGCATGGCCAGATCAGCATTTATGTAAAACGTTTTCTTGGCCAGCTCATTTAAATCTTTTCCGACCTGGTTTAAGCCCTCCATCAGCCTTTGCTGTTCAGCAGCCAAGTTCGCCAGTCCGGCCTCTCTGGGCTGAAAGGTTTTTGTATCCTCAAACAGGCTCTCCTGGGAATCCGAAAGGTAAAGGATATCCTGCAATGATTTCCGCATATCTGCCAGGATCTGCTCTTTGTCTCCCTGCTTCATCTTCTCTAACATCGACTGATACTTCTGACTAAGATTGCTCAGTTTATTGGAGCAGGTTTTCCCGGATTTTAAGCTTTCGGATTTTTGCCCCTGCTGCAGGCTCTGGCTGGTATTCTGCATATCGTTTTTGACTCCGGATTTTTCCACAGAGCTGACTAAGGTATCCATGTCCTCAGAAGAAAGCAGAGGGGTATCCTTCATCAGCTCGTTTAATTCCTGTAATTTGTTCTCCAGACCTTCGGTTTCTTTTTTCAGATTCTCCTGCTTGTCCTTAAGAGAGCTTAACTCCTCCTTTTTGGCTTTTTCGATCTCCTTATTAAGATTCTCCTGATTCTGGGCAAGCCTTTGTGTCAGTTTGACCAGGTCCTCCATCCTCTGCTCAATTCTCATCTGCTTGAGCATGGCAATGGTTTTGTCCAGTCTTTTCAAAAGCTCCTCAGTAGATAAGTTAAGATTCTGGATCGCCTCCTTTATCTTATCCTTGTCCAAGGTATTCAAAGCCTCCTGCAGTTTTTCCATAGCCTCTTTAAGCTCAGGAGGTGCCACCTCCTCAAAAAGCTTTTTCATCTCGGCGATTTTCTCCAGCAATTCCAGAGAGGCTAAGTTGTTCTGTTCGATTTTATCTGCGGTTTTACCGGCTTCCTGGCTTAATTTCTTCAGACTTTCAGCCAGGTCATTTTGTTTTTGCAGAAGGTTATCCAGGTCATTCTTTTTTTCCCAGGAAATTTTTGACTCTTTTTCCTGCGGATTGGTGCTTTCGGTCAAAAGGTCCTTGGAGAGCTGATCCAACTTTTTCTGAAGCTCCTTTTGCTCATCCAATTTTTTCTGCAGATCAGCCAACTGGTTTTCGCTTCCCTGTTCTATCTCTCCGACTATTTCCGCCAGAGTCGGATGACGCAGATTGTAGCTCTGGCTTACACCTTTCTTTGGTCCGGAGAAATTGTCATTATCATAGATTTCGACCCAGTATTTCACGTTGTCCCCGGGCATAAGACCGATATTGGATAAGTCCCACGTATAATCCGAGCCGAGCTCTCCCTGGAGTTTCTCCTCATAGGGGAGTTTAATGGTTTTAGTTTGTTCTTCCTTTGATGGGATCTGATAAACCAGTCTCAAACCGGTAAACCCGAAATCATCATTTCCGTGAATCCTCAGCTGAAGTTGCATATTCTCGGTCAAATCTCGGTCTTCGCCGGGCTGGAGGATTTCCACCTGAGGGAAAAGGTCGTCTTTCCTGGTGATCTTATACTCGATCGGATCAGGATTTTTATTTCCGGACTTATCTGCTACTTCCAGATGATAAATTTGGTCCTTTCTGACTAAAATCTTGCCCGTGGCTTTTTTGCCGTCGATTTTCATCTGAGATTTGGTCGAGTCCGAGAAAATCAGATTACCAACGGAAAGCTCCTTATTGGCTGATGCCTCGATTTTGACTCTTGTTCCGGCTAATGCCTCGATAGTTCCGTCGTTCTGATCCAGAACCAGAGGCTTCAATTGAGTATATTTCGGATAGTTCAAGGTCAATTTCAGATTGGTTATCCTGGGCTTGTCCGTAACTTTCAGCTTGTATTGCTCGCTTTTTATTCCTTCGGCTTTGGCATAATAATCGATGTCTCTTTTTACCTGCTTGAAAAGATATTCGAAATCGTGTCCTCCAACTGTCCCAGCAGTGTCCTGAAGTTGTCCCTTTGCTCCGCTCCGGTCGAGTTTTTCCAGTTTCTCCTGATTCCAGGCACCTTCTCCATCTCTCCAGTAAAAATCGACCTTAGAAGGTTTTTGTCCTTCTGCTGTGATTTCTATTCTCACGTCCGAATATTTCACCACCTCGGCATTTCCCGGGGAAATCGAGAAGAAAAATTTTTGGGATGACTGGACGGAGGTTAGAGGATGAGAGAAAAGATATAAGGAGCGGTTGAAATTGCCCGGAGAAAGAAAGGTGAAGATTAAAACCAATCCTAATAGACCAGAGCATATCTGCAGGGTCTTGCGCAGAGGTTTTTTGTCCACCACTAATCTGAAATCCAATTCCATTGAGACTGTATCTGCCTGCTCGATTATCGCCTCGATCATCTGGACAGAATAACCTTCCGGGTTTTTCTCTAAATTCCGGTAAAGCTGCAGGGCTCCGATTAGTCTATCCTTTAGCTTAGGGAACTGGGTCTCGATTTTGACGGCTAAATCCTCAAGAGGGGGTTTGTAAAAAAGAGGTCTGAGAAAATAATATGAAAAAGCAATGGATAAAGCTAAAAAGAAAATTCCTAAAAGAGCAACCCTTATGAATACCGACAGGATGAAACCGCTGAGGTAAGATAAAATAAAGCTGAATAAAAGATAGGTGAAGATAACGGATAGAACGATGAGGGAGCCGTTATATAGCCGCGTCCGGGTGTGATATGACCTAAGAGAGTTGAGACGCGTGATGAGATTGAAATAGCTGGTCGATTTCATCTTGTTTCCGACCCAGGTTGGGGGTAACCTGGATCTACCTGTTCTATGTCATTGCGAGTTCCCGTATGGGGCGAATCAATCCGCTTATCGTGGACAGATTGCTTCGTCGTCAAATGACCACCTCGCAATGACACCTATCTTCCACGTTGTGTCAGGAGCTACTCCTCTATGAGCCGTAAAGCTTTTATCGGCTGACACGATGGTCGCCTGTCAGGTCTAGGACCTGACAGAACAACAAAACACCAATTACTAATAATACGTAATCAAACTAGCCTAAATTTTCAAATTATTAAGTCCAGCCTACCCCTCAAAGGCGGTAATTACATAGTCTACCTGCTTTGTGAGCAAAGCAAACTTACCAATAAAGAGTTCAATTTTCCAACACCCAGGTTATGATATTCACCCCCATTTTAAGGGCGGCTTCGCGTTTTTCAGGGGGGTCGTTGTGGACCTGGGGGTCTTCCCAGCCGTCTCCGATGTCGGACTCGTAAACGTAAAAAACTACCAGCCGGTTTTCTCCTACGGATCCGTTGACGGAATAAAATATCCCGAATCCTTGGGCGGGTTTTCCCTCGTGCTTGTGAATTTTGGGAAGGCCGTTGGAGAAATCATAATAAGAATGATAAATCCCGTGATTGAAAGGAATCTCCACCAGTTCGTTATTGGGAAAAACCTTTTTCATCTCCCTTCTGAAAGCCTTATCCAGCCCATAAGAGTCATTGGCGAATAAAAAGCCACCACGAGTCAGGTAAGTTCTCAGCCTGTCCACTTCTTCATCAGAGAATTTTATGTTCCCGTGCCCGGTTAAGAACAAAAACGGATAGTTGAAAAGCTCTTTATCCATAATGCTTACCCTGACTTCATTCTCGTCCACAGGGATATTGGTATTCTCTTTCAGGAATTTGAGCATATTGGGAATGGCAGATGAGCCCCAGTACCAGTCACCGCCTCCTTCATATTTCAATCTTGCGATTGTAAAGGCGTTCGGATCTTTTTTGACCTGAGTCGCTGGAGCTGAAGGCATCCTGACTGTCTGAGAAAAAAGAATTGAATTGTCCATGAAAACAATGAGAAGCATAATAGACAAAGAAAGAAAGATTTTTGAAATTCTGGAGGACATTAAAGAACTCCTTAAATCAATGCTAGATGCCTACTAACAAGTGTACTATGACTTCAATTAAAATCTATGGTATTCAGATTAAATGTCAATAGTAATTAGACGGATGATGATAGATAATATGATTTTATTGTAGGGACAGAACAGTGTTCTGTCCATCAATGGCGACCCCGAAAGGGTCGCACTACGAAAGGGCGAGGTAACCTCGCCCCTACATTCTATCAATTATCTTTCTCTAATGCCAACTTTCTCCTCAAGTCATAAATGCAGTTTTCCGGATTGGTTATTCCCTGGAGGCAGAAAAGGTGGCGGTAGTTTCTTCTCCTCTTAGCATCCTCTTCGCTGATATCCAGCAAGATCCCTTTATCGCAGGCAAAACATTTTTCCGGCTGGACGTCGAACTCAGTCCCGGTCCTGCTGGCGACTAAGACCTCTCCCAAATTCCAGCCTGAAGAGCTTGAATACGCCTCCGCAGAATCATTCCGGTTAACTTCGATTTCCTTTGGACTGTAAAAGACGATTCTGCCGCGGTCGGTTTTCAGTTTTGCCCGGAAATCGATTTTGTCGCCAGGCAGAAGCTGGTAATCTCTGTGCATTCTCGCAGGAAGGTTCAGATAGAAATAGTCCTGGAAGAAAATCCTATCTATGTATCCTTCTCTGAAACTGAGCAAAAATCCCAGGAAGCTTATCTGCTCTTTTTTAAACAGGATATTTTTTCTGAAATGGGGCACTATCGAATTTACTACTCCGTCTACATCGACCATTTTCCCCTGAAGACCGGACAGCCAGTGCTCATAATCCTCTAATTCCCTCTGGAAGATTTTGAATTCATCATCCGAGAGCAGAACCTCCGGCTGAAAATTCAGCTTCTCCTCGAAATAATTTTTGCAGGAAAAGCAGCTCTTTCCCACATGTTTATATTTTTTCGGACACCCGCTCCCCTTGTTAAGCAGCTTGCATTTCCATTCGAAATAGATGCATCCTGCAGGGAAACACTTTTTCTCCTTGAGCACGTGGTGAACCGAGACGTTTTTTTCGAATCTGAAATGAGCTTTGTGCCCGCATCTGTAGACGTCTTCTCTCTTATGCTGGTTGATTAAGGTTTTCTGCATGCAGATAACTCCGATTTTTGAGGACTATATTAATTTAATACGTCAATCAGTAGATGGAAATAGAAAAACAAGAAATTTGAAAAGGATGATAGTCCTTTGCACCTTTTCTTTGAAATTATGACCAGTAGCTGCTTTACGAGAAGCACAGAACTCACCCTGAATCACTCTCTTAAAAGAGAGGGACTTTGACCCCTTCTCTTCTTAAGAGAAGGGGTAAGGGGATGAGTTCGAAAACTTTCTCTAACAAAACCTCAAACCAGTTGAGGGAGTTACACAACAGTTGCCCTGAAACGCATGCCATGCGTCTCTACGAACTTGATGGAAATAAAAAAATTGGAGGTAGGGGGCGCCCCTGCAGTTGGGCGGAATTGAACTCCGCCCCTACACGATTCTTATAGGAATTCATATTCCTAAAAGACCGAAGGACAGAACGATGTTCTGTCCCTACAAGATATTTTTATGTTGACAATAAAAATCTTAGAGGATAATATGGAAAATATGAGGAGAAAAGAAGAATCCAAATTAGACAGTTTAGAGGAAAATCTCAAAAGCTTGACTAATTCAGGAAACAAGGGTATCAAGCTTTTGTATCGCGGTTTGAATTCAGTCACTGGTGACCTTTCCGAGCTGCCCAATCTTGCCTCGCCCAAACTCTCCACTTCCTTCGAGAAAATCACCCAGGGTATAGATGAGCTGGAAAAGAAAATTTCATCCCTGGAAAATTCCTTGGAAGAAGGGCTGGCTAAAATCGGGCAGGAATATCAGAAGCTCAAAAAAGAATATGAGGAGAAGGAAGAGGAAAGAAGGATTTACCGGATTCTGTATGAGCTTTCCACCATAATCTATGCGGAAAGAGACATCAATCTGCTTCTGGAAGCGGTTCTGGATTCGGTCATAGACATTTTCTCTGCGGAAAAAGGATTTTTAGAAGTATATGACGAGAACAAAAATCTGAAATTAAGGCTGGCTAAGGATAAACAAAAGAAGGTTCTGGAGGAAACTGAAGAAGAGATTAAATCTGGAGTCATCGAGGACGTTCTCTCCACCGGTAACAATGTTTTAATTCAACAGTTGATCTACAAGGAAACAGAGGATAAGGAGGATTGGAGCAGGGGGACAAAATCTCTCCTCTGCATTCCTCTCAAGTCCAAAGAAAATGTATTAGGGGTGATCTATTTAGAGGATAGCCGCGAAGGAGAATCGTTCTCCTCTGGTGACGTGGAGCTTTTGAATTCTTTAGCTGAAAGAGTATCCGTGGCGTTAGAAAATAACCTTCTTTTTATGGAGCTGAAGGAGTCAGAGGAAAAATTACTTTCAGACTTAAGGGAAAAGTTCAAGTTCGACGAGATATTGGGGAACAGTCCGCAGATGGTCGAAATTTTAAAAACCGTGGCAGATATCGCAGACACTGAAGCGACTGTTCTGATCGAGGGCGAAAGCGGGACCGGAAAGGAGCTTTTGGCCCGGGCGATCCATTTCAATTCCAGCCGCTCCCGAAAGCCTTTTGTACCCATAAACTGCGCGGCAATTCCGGAAACCCTTCTGGAGTCCGAGCTTTTTGGATACGAGAAGGGAGCATTCACCGGTGCTACCCAGAAAAAATTAGGAAAATTCGAAGTCGCCAATGGAGGGACGATCTTTTTGGATGAAATCGGGGAGATGAGTCCGCTTCTTCAGGTCAAGATTTTACGCTTTCTGCAGTCGCATGAATTCGAGCCGCTGGGCTCCAATAAAGTCAAGAAGTCGGACGTGAGGATAATCGCTGCTACCAATAAAGACCTTTTGGCTCTGGTCAAAGAAAACAAATTTAGAGAAGACCTTTTCTACCGGATAAACGTGATAAATCTCAGACTTCCGCCTTTAAGAGAAAGAAAACTGGACATAGCACCTCTGGCAGAAAGTTTTTCCAGGAAATTTTCAAAGAAATCCGATAAGCAGATCAAAGGAATAGAGGTCGAAGCCTTAAATTTTCTCTCACGCTACAGATTCCCCGGAAATATCAGGGAACTGGAAAATATCATCGAGCGGGCAGTGATTCTGGCGAAAGGTGAATGGATTACCAGAGACGATTTCCCAAAAAGCATTTTCGATGGATCGGGAAATGATTCGGAAATTAAAATCGCCCAGAATTATTCGGAGCTCAAATCTTTGAGAAATAAAGCAGTGGAAGAGGTCGAGAAAAAATTCCTGGAGAATCTCCTTCTGAGAAACAATAACAATGTCTCCCGAGCAGCTAAAGAAGCCGGTATGCACAGGGTGGAATTGCAGAGACTCCTCAAAAAATATAAGTAATCTTTTCTTCGAAGCGGAAAGCTTCAGCTTTACTAAAAAAACCTTAAGGTCTGTCCCTCAGATTTCCTTTAAAAAGTCAAATATATTTTTTCTGCAACAGAATAGTTATTTTGCTACATCATTGTTGCATCTTATAAAATAGCATTTCCATAGTCTTTTTAACCTCAATGTGTTAAGAGAGTGTAACTGTATAGTTGCATAAAAATACGAACCAAGGAACATATAAATTTATAATCCATTGGATAGCAATCACTTAATTATAAGCAAAATCTGGCACAGCAGTTGCAATCTATTAATGTACAAGGTATTATAGTGAGCGACAAATTAAGCAAAACAGAAAAGGAGATGTCTTTAAAAGAGCTTCAAGAACAGATACTTGAGGCGGCTCTGGAAGTCCATAAGAACATGGGGCTAGGGTTCCAGGAAACAGCCTATAGCCAGGCTTTAGCTTATGAGTTTGATCTCAGGAAGATTGAATATGAAAGGAAGAAGAATATCAAGCTTTCCTATAAAGGGAGCGTGGCTGGGGAATATGATCTAGAATTCGTGGTCAAGAATAGCATCATCGTAATGATAAAAGCTGGCGAGCCGGTGAGCGAATCGGACGAGACCAAAATGAAAAGTTTTTTGAAAACCACCAAGCTTCCCCTGGGAATGGTGATTAATTTCGGCAAGGAGAGTTTAGAGGTAAAAAACGTTCACAGATAAATGGTTGGCGCAAATTTAGAAAATGCCAACTTTTCACCCTATACCTAAAAGGAGGTGAAGCAGAGGATGCCCGCAAAGAAGAAAGCAAAGGCTAAAGGGAAGAAGAAAAAATAAGAGCCTTTAGGTTTTTTGCGCCCAAAGAGTCTCCCCAAAGGGGGGACTCTTTTTTTATCAATAACCTATAGGTTGTCAGCGGCAGGGAAGTTCGTAGTGCGACTCTTTCAGGGTGCTTGAGATGTAGAGACGAATTGCATGCGTCTTTACTTAACAACGTCGGGCACAGGTCCCGACTCTACAAATATTCCTTCAACTTTGCTTCCCCTGCTAGGGAAAGAAGATACTTTTCTATTGACTAAATCAAAAATTATTTTATCCTATAATCCTAAATAAAGTATGTCCAGGAGAAACAGAAAAAAAATCTGGCTGGTTTTACTCGTGATAGCGGTCTTTGCTCTTTTTCTCTTGTACCAGTATCAGCAGAGCAAGAGGGTAGAGATAACGATACTTTACTGGAACGATTTCCACGCCTCGGTCTATCCCCATCCCGAGTCTGAAAAGGAAGGAGCGCCTCTGGTTTCGGGCAGCGCTAATTTTGCAGGATACGTTCTATCCTTGGAGATGGAGGCTATGTATGGACATGTGTATCCGATCCTTGTCTGCGCCGGGGATGAGTTCACCGGTGACCCGCTTTCTTCTCTGACCCAAGGGAAAGCCCAGATCGAAATTCTGAATCTTCTGCATCCCTCTGTGTTTGAACTGGGGAACCATGAGTTCGACTACGGAATAGATAATCTCAAAAAAGATTTAGAAGTTGCGGATTTTCCGGTTGTCTGCGCGAATCTCATAGACAAAGAAAAGGGAAGACCTCTGGTCAAACCATACATTATCATCGACGACGGTAAACTTAGGATTGCCTTTATTGGTTTGATTACAGAAAGTCTTCAGAAGATTCTCAAGGAAGGCGGGAAACTTCAGGTTGTGGATGCGGAGAGTACTCTGACATACTACATGAATGTTTTGAGTGATAGCACGGATATTCAGGTTCTGGTCAGCCATATGGGAGTTCAGGCAGATAAGAGCATTGCAAAAAAGGTCCAAGGATTAGAGCTGATTATCGGAGGTCACAGCCACTCCACGATTTTCAAACCCGCTAAAGTGGGGAATACTTTGATCTGCCAGGCCGGGTCGAATGGAAAATATATAGGGAAATTGGACCTTTTCTTAGATTCTAAAGGAAAAGTCCTGGGCTATCAGAATAAACTGGTGGAAACATTTGTGGATCAGGTTCAGCCGGATACTCTGGTGAAAAATAAGATCGATGAGTTAGAGAAAAATCTCGATATAAATTTAGACGAAAAAATTGGGGAGCTTGAAACACCCTGGATCAGAAATGATGAGCGGGAGTCGAATGTCGGCAATTTCCTGACTGATGCGATGAGAAATTACGCTAAAGCTGACGTGGCTTTCACAAATTCGGGCGGCATCAGGAAAAATCTGAAAGCTGGTCCGATCACGGTGCGAGATATCTGGGAAATAGCACCTTTTTCTGATCGATTGGTTCTAATCGATTTGACAGGCGGACAGCTTCTGAATATTCTGGAGAAAAACTGCCGAAAAGATATTGACCTGCTTCAAGTCTCGGGGGTTAAATATTCTTTTACTCCGGAAAGACCGTATGGCGAAAGGGTAATCGATGTTCTGGTCAATAACGAGAAGATACTGCCGTATAAGACATATAAAGCGGTCATAAATGATTATATCCTGGCGCAGTCAAAGGATTTTTTAGGAATTCCCAAGCAGGATCTGAAATATAAGATTTTAACGGGTTTAGATAGAGACGTTTTCATAAAAGAAGTTAAGCAAAGGATAACAATAAATTCTCAGGTCGAGGGAAGAATAACGGAATTGAAAAAGGTTGAGAAAGAGGTTGGAGAAAAGACCGACAAATAAGAATACGATCAATGCAGAGAAACTTGTGCCCAAGAGGAAAATTCCCTATATCTGGTTAACTCTGGTCTATGCTGTCATAATCTTGATTGCCTCCTCCATCCCGGACCTTAAAACCCCTCAATTAGGCTTTGAAAATCAGGATAAACTTTACCATTTTATAGAATACAGTATTTTTTCTGTTCTTTTATTTTTTACTTTGCTAAATTCTGGTAAAACTTTCCTCAGAAAGAACGTCCTTCTCATCTCCCTTTTAATAGGGGCATCTTTCGGAATCCTGGATGAACTTCACCAGAAATTCATCCCCGGAAGGCAAGCCGATATTCTGGATTTCACGGCTGATTTTGTGGGCGTGGCTTTAATTCAAGTTTGTTTCTGGATTTATCACCGTCGAAAATCAAGGGTTCATTCAAACAAGTAACCGAGCCTTTAGGGCTCGGAGCATGTTGATCCAAGATTTTCGTAGGGCAAACCTTCAGGTTTGCGTTTCTTCTCGTTGAATTCAAAACCCGATGTCTGACCCTGCTTTTGTTCGCAAGCCTGAAGCCTTGCCCTTCTGGTAGGTCTTTTTGTATTGACTTTGAATGGTTAAGATATTATCATTTTTGAACGTTGAAAGGACGACTGATGAAATTTACTGCTCTTCAGGGGACAAAAGATTTATTGCCGGAGGATGCTTCTAAATGGAGATATATAGAGGAAAAAATCAGGGGGATTTTTTCTCTTTACAACTATAAAGAAATGAGGACTCCGGTTTTCGAGCAGACCGAGCTTTTCAAAAGGAGCATTGGGGATGACACGGATATCGTCCAGAAGGAGATGTATACCTTTCAGGACCAGGGCAAAAGGAGCCTTACTTTAAGGCCTGAAGGGACAGCCTCGATTGTTCGGGCTTTTATCGAGCACAATCTGGGAGAAAAATCTCCACTGGTGAAGCTTTTTTATTTTGGCCAGATGTTCAGGCAAGAAAGGCCTCAAAAGGGAAGACTTCGGGAGTTCAACCAATATGGGGTGGAAGTCATCGGGTCCTTGGATCCTCTGGTAGATGCGGAGGTTATTGAGCTGGGTGTCAGGATACCCCAGGCTTTAGGACTGGATGGTCAGAAGCTTTTCCTAAACAGCATCGGATGTAAAGACTGTCGGCCGGCCCATAGAGATGCTTTTAATAAATTCGTCAAGGATAAAATAAATAAATTCTGCCAGGATTGCCAGTTGAGGCTTCTCCGAAATCCCTTAAGAATTTTCGACTGCAAAAATGAGCAATGTATAAACGCTCTTAAGGATGCTCCTATGATCCTGGATTATCTTGATGAAAAGTGCAAAGAGCATTTCAAAAAAGTCAGGGAATATATAGACCAGATGGGGATTGAATATAATCTGGACGGCAGATTAGTCCGGGGTCTGGATTATTACACCAGAACGACTTTTGAGATAAAATCAGAATCCTTAGGTGCGCAGGATACTCTGATCGGTGGTGGAAGATATGACCTTCTAGTCTCTGAGTTAGGTGGCAAGGATATCCCAGCCATAGGTTTTGCTGCAGGAATCGAGAGATTGTTCCTCGTCCTAGAAATGCAAAGGAAATTTCCTCCTGAAGATGACAGGCTGGATATCTTCATAGCTCCATTAGGTGAAAAGGAAAAAAGTCTGGGGTTAAAGCTACTCAGAGACTTGAGAGAAAAAGGTCTTAGATGTGATCTCGATTTTCTGGGAAGGAGCCTGAAATCTCAGTTGAAAGAAGCTGACAGGCAAAAGGCTAAAAAAGTCTTGATTATCGGAGAAGACGAGCTGAAAAAAGGAAAAGGGACTCTAAGGGATATGGAGACTAAGGAGCAGAAGGAGATTGAATTCGAAAAATTGGTTCAAGAGTTGATTCGGGGATGAGTTATGATTTTGGCAGGTCATAGAACTGACAAAAAAGCACGCTATCAGGAGTGTTTTCTGACACAACTTAGCATGACATTATGAATAAATGATAGAACTGGAGTCAATTTGATAAAATTTGAAAATCTAAAACGTACGCACACTTGCGGGGAGTTAAAAAAATCGCATTCGGGGCAGAAGGTGAGACTAAACGGGTGGGTGAATAGTTACCGCAATCATGGTGGTTTGATTTTCATTGATTTGAGGGACAGGTATGGTATTACCCAGGTTGTCTTCAAGCCGGATTTGGTGGATAAAGATACTATGGAACTTTCAGCGAGTTTGAGGACTGAGTTTGTAGTCGGAGTTGAAGGAACTGTTTCAGAAAGACCATCCGGTATGCAAAATAAAGAAATGGCTACTGGCGAAATTGAGGTCATTGTCGAGAAACTGGCAGTTTTCAATGAATCTAAGACTACTCCTTTTGAGATCGTCGAAGAAACAAATGCGAGTGAGGAGTTAAAACTAAAATATCGCTACCTGGATTTGCGGCGTCCTCCTTTACAGCGAAATATCAGGATGAGGCACAGGATAACCAAAGCTGTCAGAGATTATCTGGACTCTGTTGGTTTTTATGAGATCGAAACTCCTCTTCTTATCCGCTCTACTCCTGAAGGAGCAAGGGATTTCATCGTTCCCTCCAGGGTGAATACGGGGAAGTTCTACGCGCTTCCGCAATCTCCCCAACTTTTGAAACAAATCCTGATGATCTCCGGGTTCGACAAATATTTCCAGATAGCTCACTGTCTCCGGGACGAAGACTTGCGAGCTGACCGCCAGCCTGAGCATTCCCAGATAGATATGGAGATGGCATTTGTCACAGAAGATGACGTTTTCTCGGTGATCGAAGGGATGATGAGCTATGTTTTCAAGAATGTTCTGAATTTGGAATTGAAGACTCCGTTTCCGAGGTTGAAGTATCAGGACGCAATGGAAAGATATGGATCAGATAAGCCAGATATCAGATTCGGTTTGGAAATTATCGACTTGTCCGACCAAGTCAAAGGTTCAGCTTTCAAGGTGTTTTCTGAGACCCTTGGTTCAGGCGGTAAAGTCAAGGGAATAAATTTCAAAAATGGGGCATTCTTAAGCAGAAAGCAGATCGATGAGCTAGAGGAAAGTGCGAAGAAATCAGGTGCCAAAGGGCTGGTCTGGATGGCCAAGTTAAAAGAAGGTCTGCGCTCGCCGATTAGCAAATATATCAGCCAGGCAGAGATCGATTCTATTTCCGGGAGATTAGATTTAAAGGAAGGGGATATAATCTTCATAATTGCTGGACAAGAGGATATGGCGTTGTCAAATTTGGGTAAATTAAGAGTCGAAATTGCACGTAGATATAATATAATCGACAAGAGCAGATGGGGGTTTCTATGGATAACGGAATTCCCTCTTTTCGAATATAATCCTGAGGAGCAAAAGATTCAGGCGATGCACAACATAGTTACCCAGCCTCTGGAGGAGGAGATTTTTAAATTAGACCAAGGTTTGAAAACGGACTTGCCGATTGATAATCCAGAGCACCCCTGGAGAAACATAAGGGGACGGCAGTACGATCTGGTCCTGAACGGGACCGAAATAGCCTCAGGTGGGATCAGGAATCATAAAAAGGATCTTCAGATGAAGATCCTGAACATCTTAGGCTGGGATGAGAAAAGAGCAGAAAACGCTTTTGGATTTTTGCTCAATGCTCTGGAATACGGCGCGCCGCCGCACGGTGGAATTGCGCCGGGATTAGATCGGATAGTCGCTTTGATCTGCGGGTCTGATTCAATCAGAGACGTAATCGCATTCCCCAAGACCACTGCTGCTCAATCTCTGATGGATGGGGCACCGTCCGAAGTCGACGAAGTACAACTCAGAGAACTGAGAATTAAGATAGTGAAAGATGAGTAAAAAGCTTATAAGCTCAAGCGCTCAAAAGAAAGTCAATGGTGGAACAGGCATCTTACCTGTTCGGGATTTTATGAAAGGGGAGAGAATTTCGTAGCGCGAGGCTGAAAGCCTCGCAATGTGACCCTAAAAGGGTCGCGCTACGTCAGATAGAAGGAGGCAGTCGAGAAAGAGCTTGAAGAAAAAATGGGTAAAAAAAATTAATCTGGGGGATGTGGACCAGAGGATTTTGTTCGGGCAGGGGGGTTCATTTTTGAGGATTATCGAAAGCCAGTTCGATTCCAAGATCATCGCGCGTGGGGATAGCGTAATAATCCAGGGAACAGAAAAAGAGATAAACCAATTGGAGGCCTTGTTTGATTCCCTGATAACTTACCTTAAGAAAAATAGGGAACTGCCAGAGAAGTATTTGCTTTATGCTATCTCCTTGGCAAAAGAGGAGGAGGAAGGCTCCCCTGAGAATCTTCAGGTATCTTCATTGGTGACTTCGATTTTTACCAAGGAGGTCATCCAGCCAAGGACAGTTGGGCAGAGGGAATATGTTCAAGCAATGGAGGAATATGATATCGTGTTCTCCATAGGTCCCGCAGGTACAGGCAAGACCTATTTAGCAGTAGCAAAAGCAGTCGGGGCTTTGAAAGGCAAGGAGGTCAGCCGTCTGGTGTTAGTGCGACCTGCAGTAGAAGCAGGTGAAAGTCTCGGATTTCTGCCAGGAGACATCAGAGCAAAAGTCGACCCCTACTTGCGCCCGGTCTATGATGCCCTGCATGATATGCTCTCGGCCGAAAAGATAAGGAGATTGATGGAACTGGGAATCATCGAGATAGTTCCTCTGGCATTTATGCGAGGCAGAACTTTAAACCACGCATACGTCATACTGGACGAAGCACAAAACACCACTGTAGCCCAGATGAAGATGTTTTTGACCCGGTTGGGGGTCGGGTCCAGGGCGGTGATAACCGGCGATATAACCCAGATCGATCTGACGGACAAAAAAGCCTCAGGCCTGGTTCAGATTCAAAAGATTCTGGCCGGTATACAAGGGATTGAGTTCGTCTACCTTACTGAAAAAGACGTGGTCAGACATAGACTGGTACAGGATATCATCAAAGCGTATGAAAGGTTTGAGTCAGAACAGTAAAAGCAGACTTTAGAGTTCAAATGCTCAAAAGATCAAAAGCTCAAAAAATGGTGGAACCGGCATCTTGCCTGTTCGTCTGTGCTCAGAGAGGATGTTATCATCCTCTCTAAGAATCGTCTTGTGGATGATAACATCCACAAGGAGGGATGGTGCGGTAATCGAGCGTTCAAAGCCGCTTTAGTAGTGCGACCTCACCCAGACCCTCTCCTACAAGGAGAGGGAAAAGGGTCCCGACTAAGGTCAGTTAGAACTAAAGAATAATATGAGCAATTTTCTCAAATTCAAAAATAAACTAAAAGGGATTTTGTTTTTAAACGGGGGCCAGAAAAGGAACAACAAGGTCTTAAGCTACCTTCCTAAAATCATCTTGGGATTAGCCACGGTTTTGTTTGTGACTTTTCTTTTTCCGTTTCATCGCCTGCCGGAAAGCCAGGTGGTCGCGATGTCACCCTGGCAAACAATCCTTCCCTTCTTCATAAGGTTTGTTTTGATATTGCTGGTATTCCTCTTCTTCCTGATCTTCCTTTACCTGCTGAAAAAAGAGGTTCTTGAGAGCTTCTCCCAGCTTCTGATCATAGCCATCCTGATCGTGGCAGAGATGGCACTCGGTTACGTTCTGGTGCTGCAGTTAGGTTTTTCCTACTATTTGATACCGATAACCTTAGGCTCCATGCTTCTTACTCTACTTCTGGGGTACGAAGTGGGGTTGATCTACAGTTTCCTGATTGGGTTCCTCCTGGAAACGGTTTTCAACTTTAGTTTCAATTTGGATTTCATCTCCATCGTGGCGGGCTCAGTTGCCACTTTCAGCGTGATAGGGGTAAAGGAAAGATATAAATTCTACAGGCCGATGCTCTATAATGCGCTAAGCTATCTGGTGATGATATATCTTTTCGAGGTTCTAAAAGGGAGCCAAGCCCAGGCCATTCTGGAACAGTGCGGGTATGGTATCCTGAATGGTTTTTTCTCAACCTTTCTGGCGATGGGGCTTCTGCCGATCTTCGAATACCTGTTCGATATCACCACCGATGTTACCCTGCTGGAGCTTTCTGACCTGAACAGACCAGTCCTGAAAAGATTAGCCCTGGAAGCTCCAGGAACGTATCATCATAGCATTGTGGTGGGAAACTTAGCCGAAGCAGCAGCCAAAGCTCTTAATGCCAATCCTCTTCTTGCCCGGGTCGGGGCTTATTATCATGACATAGGCAAGATCGAGAAACCGGAATATTTCGTGGAGAACCAAATGGGCGCAAAGAGCAAACACGAGAAGCTCTCCCCATCAATGAGCGCGCTGATCCTGGAGTCTCATGTCAAAGAAGGTGCAGAACTGGCTCTGAAAGAGCATCTACCTAAAAAATTGACTGATATGATAAAAGAGCATCACGGTACAACCCTGATGACCTATTTCTATAAAAAAGCCCTAGACCAGAAAATTCCCGAGGTGCAGGAATCTGAGTACCGGTATCCAGGTCCCAAACCCCGCTCCAAAGAGGCGGCAATACTGATGTTGGCAGATGCAGTCGAGGCAGCCTCCCGTACCTTAGAAGAGCCAAAACCTGCCCGGATAATGAGCCTGATCAAAAAGATAATTATGGATAAATTCGAGCAGGGTGAATTGGAGGAGTGCGAGCTGACTCTTAAGGACCTGCATATCATAAAGGAAAGCTTCCTTCCGATTTTGATCGGGGTATTTCATCCCAGGATAGATTATCCGGAGTTGGTAGAGGAAGGTTAGGTGTCAAAAGTATTCATAGAAAATACATCTTCCGATTCAAAGATCAAACTCTCTTCACTGAAAAAAATAGCACAGAAAATTTTGGAAGATTTCCATGGACAGGGTGATCTGAATATAATTCTGGTCCCGGATAATTTTATGAGAAGATTGAACCAGAGATTTACCAGAAGAAATGGAACGACTGACGTTCTCTCTTTCAGTTTCAAAGAGGAGAAGAATCTAAAAATAAAAAAAAAGCTGTTGGGAGAAGTCTATATCTCTGTCGATAGGGCAAGGAAGCAGGCTCATGAGTATCAAGCCACTTTTGATCAGGAATTAAAAAGGCTATTAGCCCATGGAGTTCTACATCTTTTGGGTTACGAGCACAAAACCAATAAGGACCTTGAGAAGATGAGGAAAAAAGAGGATGAATATATCAGTTTGAACATTGTCAAAAAAAAGACGTGACCGTATAAAATGACCTCACCCTGACCCTCTCCTTAAAGGAGAGGGTAAATGGTGGAACAGGCATCTTGCCTGTTGAAATTAGAGCCCACCTTCTCTCTTCTGTAGGAAGAGGGGAAGATATTTAACGAAATCAAATTATACCATATATGGGAACGAAGAAAAATTTAATCCGAAAACTCTTAAATCCTCTGCTCAAGCTTCTGATCAGAGCATGCAAGTATCCTTCAAGATTGGGGACTGCCAATAAAACGTCTGAGGAAAGATTCGAGCAACGGATTGAATCGCTTGAATTGGCAGAAGGTGAAAAGATGGAAGCTTTGGAAGAAGACGAAAAGAAAATGATCCACAGCATTTTCAAGCTAGGAGAAACTGCTGCCAAGGAGATAATGATTCCCAGAATCGATATGATCTGCGTAGAAGGAGGGGAACCTTTAGATAGCGTAAAAGAACTGGTAAAAAAATATGGTCACTCGCGCATACCTCTTTTTAGGGAGTCTATCGATCAGATAATAGGGATTTTGCACGTTAAGGACATTTTTGTGGAAGAAGGAAAGGAATCGGCAAAGATAGATTTGGCAAAGACAGCTCACAAACCCTTTTTCATCCCGGAGGATAAGAAAATCGACGAGTTGCTGCAGGAGATGAGAAAGGATAAACAGCATATAGCCATCGTGGTGGACGAATACGGAGGAACAGCAGGGCTGGTCACAATAGAAGACATCCTGGAAGAGATTGTTGGAGAAATAGAAGACGAACACGACAGGGCCGAGCCGGCAATTCAGAAGATTAGCGAAGAAGAATATCGGATCGCAGCAAAGGTTACAATTCCCGATTTAAACGAAGCGATGGGTTCGGATTTGCCGGAGAAGGAATTCGAAACCTTAGGAGGATTGATCTACGATCTGGTAGGCGGTGTTCCGGAGGAGGGGAAAACTATCGAATATAGAGGATTAAATTTTAAGGTAGAGAAAGTGAAAGGTCAGCGCATAATAAGAGTGAAAGTGAAAAAGATGGAAGACGTAAGACAATAGAGGAAAACTGGAAAAAATGACGAATGACTGATGACGGATAAAAAATAAAAAAAAACATGAAAAGCAGAGTCTCGATAGAGAAATGCCAGGATTATCTTTTAGATAATGTTCGGGGAGCAATTAAAAAATCGTTTGATAATCTGGGAGGATTGGGCAAGTTCGTCAAAGCAGGGGATAAAGTCCTGATCAAGCCTAATCTTCTTTCTGCCAAAGAACCCTCCAGGGCAATTACCACCCATCCTACAGTTGTTCAGGCAGTGGCAGAGCAGGTTCTGGCTCTAAAAGCAAAGCCTTATATCGGTGATAGTCCCGGTGGCGCGGACAGGGGAGTAAGGCGGGTCTGGGATAATACCCAGATGAGCCTGGCTTCTCAGAATTCGGGAGTTCCTCTGGTCTCTTTTGAAGAAAAGGGTGTGGAGTTGAGAAAATCTCAAACCGGCAAAACCTATTATATCGCCCGTCCGGTTTCAGAGTCTGACTTGATAATCAGTTTAGGGAAACTTAAAACCCATACCCTGACTTTGATGACAGGCGCGATTAAAAATATGTTCGGGGTGATTCCTGGCTTCAGAAAGGGCCAGTACCACAAAGAAGCACCCAGGCCAGAGATGTTCGCACAGGTCATCGTCGACATCTTTTCCGTTTCCAAACCCAGGATAACCTTGATGGATGCAGTTGTCGGGATGGAAGGAGATGGTCCCTCTTCTGGTGATCCCAGATATTTAGGTTTTCTTTTAGCCGCTGAAGATGCAGTGGCATTGGATACGGTTGCCTCGAAGATCCTGGGTTTCAAAGATGGTGAGATTGACTCAACTAAAATCGCAGCTAAAAGAGGTTTGGGTGTGTCTGATTTTTCTCAAATAGAAATTGCAGGTGAAAAAATTGAAAGCGTGAAGCCTCCTTCTTTCAACTTGCCTTCGAACCGGCTTTTGAAACTGGTTCCTAATTTTTTAGTTGACCTGCTTGGACCTCTGGTCTGGGTGCGTCCCAATATTTATAATGGCACCTGCACTAACTGTAATATCTGCGTCATAAATTGCCCTCTTAAGACAATCTCTGCAGGAAAGCAAAGGCCAGTTTTCGATTATTCGAAATGCGTCAATTGCATGTGCTGCCAGGAGCTGTGCCCTCAAAAAGCAATATATTTAGAGAAAAGCTGGCTGGCCGGGAAAATAGCGAAATAAACAGACAGTAAACAGAATACAGCATACAAGAGAATAGAGAGGACAGACATTCTTGTCTGTCCTTTTTTAATGCCCGATTATCGGGTTCTCTTGAACTCTATGAAGACTAAACATCTTTGGTTCAAGAGTTGTTGAAAGTTAATTGCTAGAAAATGTTCGAAACCGATGTCTGTGAATTCTTCCCACCATAAGCTGATATGTTGAGGGTTTTATCTTTTTGCTGTTAGCGGGCAGATTGGAAATTTATAAGGTTCTGGTGTAGCTCACGCGGGGACTCTGGAAGGAGCAGCTTGAGGTTCTCTCTTTTCGTGTTTTTCCAGAAACCTGGCAAAAATGAATGGATATAGAATTTTTTGGGTGACAAAATATGCAATTGCCACGTAAAGAGCCCCGATGATCAAATCAATTACGTAATGGTGATTCGTATAAACGGCACAGACCCAGACTGCGATACAATATAAAAACAGCCAAATTGTGTAGCGGTGGAACTTCTGAAAGAGAAATATTGCAGTTACGATCGGGTAAGCTCCGTGCAAAGAAGGGATGGCAGCAAAATGATTGGGATTAAAAGAATCCCAGACAGTCGCATAAAAGTGAGTCCCGAAGAGCTTGTCGACATTGAGCAAAGATCCTGCACTCAGGCCATGAAAAGCATTGTGGGCAGGCTGAACGAAACCGTAGCTGGAAACATACCAGGGCGGCGCTGCCGGATATACCATGAAGGTTATTAGTGCCATTGCATTGAGGACCGTAAGGGTGTAAAAATAGCGATAAAAAGTCTTCCGGTCGTTGGTAGTGTGCCAGAAGATCCAGCCAGCAACCAGAGGGATAGCAAAATGCAGGGTGTAAAGATTAGCGACCATGATGTCAAGACCGCGGTGCAAAATTGTGTTGCCCAGCCAGGTTTGAAAATCCTGAAACCAAAAAGACGGGATTTTTCCGCCAAAAAAATGGGAGAATAATGCATATTCCAGCTTGTAAGGAGCTTCGACCTGGATGACACCCCGCACGCTATCGGCAACCCCGCGCATCATGTCATATGCGATCCAGAATAAAATCAAGGGCGCCCAGTCGATTAAAAATCTGCGAGATTTTTCCTTTCCCAGAGAGAGAGTCATAATCAAAAGGGCTAAAAAAGCATGGTCAGGCCTGAATTTGGTAATCTGGTTAATTATTATAAAAAAGAGGATAACCAGGATTAAAACTATAATTGGGAATTTCTTATCTTGCGTGTTAAATAATCTTAAGTTCACAATGATTTCCCTTTTCTAGGGAGTTAAAACTAAATGAGTCGTTAATATAGGGTTTGATATAGATTTCAGCAATAAAAAAAATTACTAAGTGATAAAAGGATGACACCTTAATTGTAGGTCAAGATGAAACCACAGATTTTGTTGATACAATCTGTTTGACTTAGTGAATTTAACAACTGCAGATAAAATCTGCTTTACTTAACGTAATCCAGGACATATTTTTCTATTTCTAGGTTCGTATGGACTCATGATATGGATAATTCTTATACAATTTCAGCACTGGACAAAAGACAAATCGACAAAGGGCTTAGAATCTCGATTTATGAAGGGTCTTTTGCGGCTATATTTACCGCTTTGACCACAGGTCCTTTTTTAGCCGGTTATGCGATTTTCTTGGGCGCAAATGACTTCCAGTTAGGACTGGTTGCCGCTTTTCCTTTTTTGGCCCAAGCTTTTCAGCTTTTGGGAGCTTTGGGGGTCGAGAAGTTTAAACAACGAAAGAGGTTCAATTTATTCGGGTCTATTCTCTTTCGCTCGATTTTCTTAATCTTCGTCTTTTTGCCATTTTTCCCTCAAGACCAAAGAGTCAAGACCGGTATCTTTCTTCTGTTCTTATCATTATCCGCAGCCATTGCCAACCTGGTCTCTGTTGCTTGGCTATCCTGGATGTCAGATCTGGTTTCTGAGGAAAGAAGAGGAAGATATTTCGGGCTTAGAAATACCGTGCTTGGATTCATCACTATGGGGGCAAATTTCGGAGGAGCTAAGATAATCGATTACCTGAGGGCCGATCCGATCGAAGTGAAATCTCATTTGCCTGATTTTGTTAACAGATACCTTGAGCAAAATCCTGCTGGTTTTGCCTTCTCCTTTATTTTCATCTTGGCGGTTCTCTCGGCCTGGGCTGCTGCATATTTCCTGATCAGGCAGCCAGAACCCAAGATGGTTCTTCATCCGGAGGTGAGCTTAAGGTCAACTCTAAAAATACCTCTATCAGATAAAAATTTCAGAAGGCTGATCTATTTTTTCATCTACTGGTCTTTTGTGACCGGGATCTCAGCTCCTTTCTGGTCGCCTCATATGCTCAAAAACCTTCATCTGGATTTTTACCTGATCTCCCTTTTTTCGATTTTGGCAGGGGTAATAAGTCTCTTTATGCAGCCTCTCTGGGGAAGAGCTATCGATAGATACGGCAACAAACCAGTAATGGCTTTTAACATATCGTTCATCTTCCTGATTCCCTTCTTGTGGCTGTTTGCCACCCCCCGGTTTATTTTCCCCTTATGGATGGATGCGATTATGGGAGGAGTTTTCTGGTCAGGGTTTAACCTGGCATCTTTCAACGTAGTCTTAGCCCTGTCCCCCCAGCAAGGCAGGGTCTACTATCTGGCGGCTGTTGCAGCTATCAACGGGTTGGTCTTATTCCTGGCAGCAACCCTGGGAGGGATCATTGCCCAGCATCTGAGCAGCTTCAAATTCGTTTTCCAGGGACAAACCCTGGTGAACTTTCACATTCTCTTCGTGATCTCAGGATTTGGTAGAATCTTCGGACTTTTATTCTTGAAAAAGCTTTTTGAGCCGAAGAGCAGGCCTGCCAGGGAGATGATCGAGGAACTGGGGGATTCATTTTTCAACCGGGTTACTCTGGGAAGAGAGACCTGGACTCTGGTTAACTGGGCACGGTCGACTTTCACTTTCAAAAAGAAAAACAATCAAAATCTTTCCAGAATGGATCCATAAGAGATTCACAGGATCGGAGGTAGATTTAGAATGTCCCAATGGATGATGATATTTGCGGCAATTCTCTTGAACGTAGGAGGCCATGTTT
>DATKKH010000174.1:0-2836 GCA_035543035.1 Terriglobales bacterium
CCAGCCATACCGGCACAGAGAACGTGATGACCTCTGCCTGCCTGGCGGAAGGGAAAACCACTCTGGTAAATGCAGCCTGCGATCCGGAGGTAGTAGACCTGGCGAATTTTCTGAATGCTCTGGGAGCGAAAATCGAAGGGGCAGGCTCTTCGGCCGTGCAGATAACCGGAGTGAAAAGACTAAAAGAAGCCGAACATACCTGCATTAAAGACCGTTTGGAAGCAGGAACTTTTATGATGGCGGCAGCCTTGACCTCAGGTTACCTGGAGATAAAAGATTTCATTCCAGAACATCTGGATATGGTGATTTTAAAATTGAGGGAGATGGGAGTAGATATAAGTCTAAACCGGAAAAAGATCACAATCAAAGGTCCTACGAGGCTCAAGCCTGTTACTGTTACCACTTTCCCTTTTCCCGGATTTCCTACAGATCTTCAGGCTTCTTTGATGAGCTTGGCTAGCACAGCCTCAGGCTCAAGCTATATCCGGGAGACCGTATTTGAAGACAGGTTCACCCATGTGATGGAGCTGATCAGGTTAGGGGCTGACATAAAAATAAGCGGGGATAAGGCGACCATAAACGGAGTGCCTAAATTGAAAGGCGCCTCGGTGATGGCATCGGACATACGGGCAGGTGCAGCTTTGGTCCTGGCGGGACTATCCGCCCAGGATCAGACCGAGGTTCTGAGGGTCTATCACATCGACCGCGGGTACGAAAGATTCGAAGAAAAGCTTTCCAGACTGGGGGCTGAGATAAAAAGAGTTAAAACTTAAAATCAAAGGTCAGGTTATGTCAAAGAAAAAAGGAATGATCCTCCTGACAGCGCTATTTATTTTTTGTCTTACGACTTCATCCTCTCTGGGTCAGGGGGAAGATTTGAATTTTGGCAAGAACAAGGTCCAGTACCAGAATTTCACCTGGTATTATATCCAGAGCAAGCATTACGACATCTACTATTACGATTTAGGACTTCACATTGCAGAATTCGCAGCCAAAACCTTAGAGGAAGCAACTCCTCGCCTCGAAAAAATCTTCAACTACCAGACCAGGAAAAGAATCCCGATCATCCTTTATAATTCACCGAACAATTTTCAGCAGACCAACGTGACCAGCGAGTTGATCGAAGAGAATGTGGGCGGATTTACCGAGCAGTTTAAAACCCGGGTAGTTCTTCCATTCGACGGTTCCTATGAGCATTTCAGGCATGTGCTGACTCATGAACTGACCCATGCTTTTACTTTCGATATGCTGTATGGTGATTTGGTGGGAAATTTATTAAGTGCCGAATATGTCCAGGAGCCGCTCTGGTTCGCAGAAGGATTTGCCGAGTATTTCTCATTGGGAGGGGTGGACATCGAAGGGGACATGATTTTGAGGGATGGCTCGATAAACGGCTATCTGATTCCGCTGGAATTGGCAGGAGGATTCCTGGTTTACAAAGAAGGGCAGTCAGCCATTCAATATATCATCAAGAAATATGGCGAGGAGAAAATAGCCGAGATTTTACACCAAGCCAAAAGCAAGCGTTCCTTCGAAAGAAGTCTCAAATCAGCCATAGGTCTGGATGAAAACGGGCTGGACGAGGAGTGGATGAAGGATCTGAAAAAAGAATACTGGCCCGAAATAGCAGCCAGACAGGAACCAAAGGATTTTGCCAAGCAGCTGACAAACCATCAGAAAGACGGCTCTTATCTGAACGAAAAACCAGCCTTCTCTCCGCTGGGGGATAGAATTGCCATTTTCTCCGATCGCAAAGATTATACCGAGATATACATCATCTCAGCCATCGATGGAAAAGTTATAGATAAAGTGGTGAGGGGAGAAAGATCAGGTGACCTGGAATCGCTCCATTCCTATGTCAGCGGATTATCCTGGTCCCCGGATGGCAGGGATATAACCTTTGTATCCAAGAGCCAGGGAAAAGATGTGCTCTGCTTGGTTGATGTCAAGAAGAAAAAGATTTACAAGAGATTCAAATTTAACCTGGAATCTCTATTATCTCCAGCCTGGTCTCCGGACGGTGGGAATATAGTATTCACGGGCGTGAAGGAAGGAAGGACGGATCTTTACCTGACTGATATCAAAACCGGAACCCTGCAAAAATTGACTGATGATGATTATGATGACCGGGAAGCGGCTTGGAGCCCGGATGGGAAGTCCATAGCTTTTTCATCGGATCGTCCTCTGGGAGCCAAATATGATTCCACTTATACCTATGGTCATTACAATATCTTCTTGCTTGACCCTGTTTCCAGAGAGATCAAGCCTTTCACGCAGGGAGGAGAAGATAATATCTCGCCTTCCTTTTCTCCGGACGGCAAAAGGATATGTTTCGTCTCAAATCGAAACGGGATCAGCAATCTTTATGTGCAGGAAATGGATAGTTCCACTACCTATCCGCTGACCAACATACTTACTGGCTGCTTTACTCCTTCCTGGTCCAAAGATGGGGAGAAAATGGCTTTTACCTGTTTTTATAAGGGCGGCTGGGATATATTCCTGCTTAAGAATATCAAGCCGGTAACAGAGAACGGTGCTCCACTGGCAAAGACTACCCTGATTTTAGAAAAAGAAAAGCCAGCAGAGATTCCGGCTGACACGACTCAGAAAAAAACCGAGCCACAGGCAGAGAAGAAGCTGGATTTGAGCTATTATGTGTTCAAGAGCACCGAGGATAAACTGGATTCACTGGCGAAACCTATAGTCCCGGCAGAAAAAGAGACCCTGGCTGCCAAGCTTACACCCATTGTATACACACCCAAAAAATATAAGCTCAAATTTACCCCGGACATAATCTCGGGGAACATCGGTTACAGCACGTTTTTCGGTTTCCAGG
>DATKKH010000175.1:0-8882 GCA_035543035.1 Terriglobales bacterium
CGGCAGCAGGGTTAATCTCAGCTCCGGGAAGACAAAACCTGAGCTTAAGTTAAGCAACAGGAAAGTGACCTTCCTGGCATCTTTTTCCAGAAGCTCTTCCAGTCTGTCTCTCTGGCCTGAGTTCTCGCAGGTTATATAAACACTTCTGCTTCCATTCTCCTCCACTTCAAGACTCTTTTTCAGATGGGTAAAATCCGAGAGCAGACTTTCCGGTTCAGTCATTCCCAGATCGAAATCCGGATTTTCCTTTTTCAGGTAATGATTTTCCAGCCGCGGGAATTTTCTTATCCGTTTTTCAAAAGAGGTTTCCTCCCTCAAAAAAGTTTCCGGTTTCGGCACTAATTCTCCTCTTAAGTTTGCTTCTTGATACCGTTTTTCTGCTTCTTCCCAGATTTGCCCTATTTCTCTCTCGACCAACTCCGGCTCATCCAGAAAACAGAGGGTTTCTTTAGGCAGATAATCGAAAAGTTCTGCCTGGGGAAGCTTGAACAGGGGTGCCATCCATTCCAGTCCCGGAATTTCCTGATATAGATTGACTCTATTCCTCAAGTTTTGGGCTTTTTCATCATCCAGCCCCCGGAAATATTTTTCCAGTTCTTCGTCGCTTAAATAAAACTCCCTTTTGGGCAAAATTATAGCCTCATCTTTTCTGGTAATGGTTCTCTGGTTGAAAACAGAAAACTCCCTTATCGATTCGATCTGGTTGCCTATGAATTCTATCCTAAGAGGATTTTCTGTAGTATAGGGAAAAAAGTCTATGATCCCGCCTCTCTGGCTATAAGTACCTACCTCCTCGACCTGTGAAGATCTTTTGAACCCCAAGCCCAAAATCTTCTTCACCAAATCGTCTATCTCAAGTTCCTCACCTATTTTTAACTGGACGATTTTGCTTTTGAGTTCATCAGGAGGGATGGTCTTTTCCATGACTGCCCGGATATGGGTCACCACTATTTTTTTTGTCTGGAACAAAAGCTCATATAAGCAGGAGAGTCTGGCACCCAGAACCTCGGAATAAGGAACTTCCAGCTCATAGGGCAGGATTTCCCTGGAGGGGAAAAACAAAACCTCTTCTTCTCCCAAAAAGGATTGAAGGTCCTCAAGAATCTTTGTCGCCACATCCGGATGATAGGTCAGAACCAGGATGGGAACCTCTAGCCTTTTCTTCAGGTAAGATAAAAGAAAAGATTTTCCTGATCCTACCAGCCCGGATAAAACCAAGTGCTTTTTGCCTTCTGATAATTGCTGGCCAAGGTTGGAAAAACTTTCCGACCTGTTTGCTAGGTACAAAAGCTTTGGATTAGACATATTCTGATCTCTTATATTGAAATCCAATAAATAAAAACGTTAAATCGAAGAAAAAATTGGGGTGGAAGCGCCTTTTAGTTTACTTTTTTGGCAAGTAGTATCATGCGAGGACTCTGAAGAGAATATTCGGTCAGATCGAAGTCCCCAAAAATTCGTTCAGTCGAAAAACCTGTCTTTTTCAAATTCGAGATCATCTCGGTGAGAGTATAAAGCCGAACAGAGAAAAAATATTCCCTTTTAGGACGTTTTTCGAAAACCAAAGTGCGGGTATTTTCCAGCCGGCTGGTAAAAGGGTCGAAAATGGTCTCCTCCAAAGCGAAAAACCCCTCTCTGGGATACCATCTTCTTCTCTGGAGACCTTTTAAAACAAATTCCCGGTTGATGGTGTCCAGGAGAAAGACTCCTCCCTTTTTTAAAGAGCGATTCACCCCCTTTAAGACCTGCAGGTCTTCTTTTTCATCCTGGAAAAAACCGAAAGAGGTAAAAAGATTAATCGCCGCATCAAATTCGCCTTTGAAAGGTAGTTTCCGCATATCTCCCTGAACAAACTTGACTTTGAGCTTCAATGTGCCAGCATCTTTTTTTGCCCTCTCCAGAAAGTAGGAGGACAGGTCATAACCAGTTACCCTGTATCCTCTGCGGGCTAATTCCAGACAATGCCTACCATACCCGCAGCATAAGTCCAAGATCTTCTGCTTTGGCTTAAGCCCCAGCATCTTGACAACTCCATCGATATCTCTGGAGGTCCGAGCCTCTAAAGGGGCATAGAACTTCGGATAATACTCGTCAAAAAACTTTTCCCACCACTTCATTTTTTTCTCTTTCCCGTCTTTCGTCTTACTTCTTACTGTTGTTTTTTGATATAACCAATAAGTTTATAGATGAGCTTAGCTGCCAGAAAATCCGGGGCAATATTCCCTGGCTGGGGACAGAGCTCCACTATGTCGAATCCAACTATTTTTTTCTTCTGAGTCAAGATTCTCAGAAAATCCAGAGTCTCATACCACAGATAGCCTCCAGGCTCCGGAGTTCCCACAGAAGGCATAATCGAGGGATCAAGAAAATCCAGATCAAAGGTCAGATAAACATCTTCCGGGAGTGAATCTATGATCTGGTCAACTGACCTTTGGTCTTTTCCCGAGGCGTAAAAAAGGTGAATTTTATTTCTCTTGACCCAATTATACTCCTCTGAACTTATATTTCTTATTCCGACTTGAATCGCGGGAGCAAGCTCCCGGACTCTCCTCATTGTGCAGGCATGACTGAACTTGCTTCCCTGATAACTCTGTCTTAAATCTGCATGAGCATCCAGCTGCAGGACTGCAAGATTTTTATATTTCTCTTTATAAGCTTTAATCATCCCTATGGAAATGGTATGCTCCCCACCCAACATCACGACAACTTTCCTATCTTTAAGAAGCTTCCTGCCAGTCAGATAGATTCTTTGTATCATCTCTTCAGGTCCTCTGGAGGTAGCTTCTAACTCCTCCAGGGTATGGATTCCAGTCTTATAGGGCTCTGATTCTAATTCCTCATCGAAAAGCTCTACCTGTTTGGAAGCGGTGATTATAGCCTGAGGTCCTTCTTTGGTCCCGGCTTTGTAGGTAGTAGTCTGTTCATAAGGAACAGGCAGGATGACGAATTTGGATTTCTGGTAAGTTGAGAAAGGCTCTGGAATTCCTAAGAAATTATCCGGAAGGAAAAATTTTTTATCTGGCAATCCTCTTACCTCTTCATCAAAAGTTCTTTCCCGAATCTGAATTCTGGTTTTTTTCTCATGCGAATTAAACTTTTTGATCCCTGAGAAAGTGCCCCTGCCAAAAACGGCAGAGCTATGGTGGCATCTGAATGAACCGTAATAGTTTTGGCCTTGGGATGAATTTTCCCCCAAGATTGAGCTTCGGCAAAAGTGCACCCGGAAAGACCTCCCCAGTGCGGGGCATCAACCACTATCTGAATGGCATATTCGTGGCCGCACTTGTTGCTTTCCCTCTGAAGAGAGGCAATGACCTCGGCCTGCTGGATGAAATTCTTGGGGGTCCCGCCTCCGATGTAGATCACACCAGTGGATTTTGCCCAGAGGACTAAATTGGAGATCTCCTCTGCATCCTTGATAACGTCAAACTGGAACCTTTTGCCGGTTCTCTTGCCCACCTCGACCAGTGCTATCCCGTAGGAAGAATCCCCTATTGCCGGGCAGAAGACCGGAACTCCGGATGAATAAGCTGCGCTGATTATCCCCTCCCTCTTTTTTGTCCTGGAAAGGACCTTTCCCAGGGAGTAGAAAAATTCGCGGGTGGAGTAGCTTTTTTCCTGATCGAAAAATGAGCTGGAAAACTCCTTGATATATTCGTCCGTCTGCCTGAACTCAGCTTCTGAGGCGTAAGTGTCGTAGATCCGGTCGATGCCGGCTTTCCTCAATCTTAGGTCGCTCATCTGATGGTCACCCAGGTAATGGTATCTTCCCAGGCTCTCGTGCAGGTCGTGAAAAAGATTGGCTCCAGTGGAAACCAGACAGTCGATCAGTCTATTCTTTATGAGATAGACAAATATCTCCCTTAAGCCTGCAGGAATCATAGCCCCGGATAAGCCCAGGAAAATGACGACATTTTTTTTGAGCATCTCCTTCCACACGGACAAGGCAGTGGATAGATTTCTGCCCTGAAAGGAAATCCCGCTCATCTTTTCCAGAAGCTGGGCAACATCTTTAATTTTTTCTATTTCTAAGGGACGGGTAGGATACTTTAAAAATTCGTCCATCTTAAGAATACCTCCTTAAAGGTTCTCTCAGACCGGTTTTTTCAGCTCGGTCTGGGTGATGAAGATGGCTGCAGCTATTACCGTGGTCCAGAGACCGTTTTTGTCCCCTTCAGCCGACTGGGTGATGTTCATGGTTCGGACTATTTTGCCGGAGATCTTCCAGATCTCCTTTCTCATATCATAGTTTTTATCCACGTCGAAATCCAGTCCCAGGGTTGTAGCCAGCATCGAGGCAGCCAGATCCTCGGCGTAATCCCCGGCTTTTTTCTCGGTCTGGCCGAAAGCCGAGTGCTCGGAAAGGAACCCGTAATATTTTTTCTCCTTGGGTATGGCCAGCCCAACTGAGGCAGAAACCAGACGGTTGGGCTCGTTAGTCGAGTTACGGCTCATCACACAGAAGATAATCTGTCCATCCTGGAGTTTCTTTTGACCCTGAGCCCTGGGTATTAGCTTGCATTCCGGCGGGAAAATGGAGGATACGCTTACGATATTAAAGCGTGCGATCCCGGCATTCCTTAAAGCCAGTTCGAAACTGGAAAGCTTTTCCGTATGTCTTCCCACGCCTTTGGTGAGGAAGACCTGTTTTGGTATTATGAGCATCTTCCACCTCCTTTAAACTTAAAATGGTTTTTTAATATGAATTATTCTATTTTAAAATGCAATAATAAAATTTATTTGCCCAAAAAAAATCAGTCCCGCTTTAAGCGGGACTGATCTCTGCAAGTATACTCTTTTTTCTAAGACAGCTTCTGTTTTCTATCTTAGCAGGGCTTTTTGGTTTTGCAACCGCCTTTTTTCTTTTTTGCCTTAGGCATTTTCTTGCCTCCGTAAATTTAGAATGAAATACCTTTTATTTCTTTTTCATTCCTGCTGGCTTCTTTGCTGCCGGGGCCGGTTTCTTCATAGTCTCTTCAGCTGCAGTAACCGTGCTGCTGAGCTGTGCAGCCATATCAGAGGCTTGCTTGTAATTTCCGGCATCCAAGGCTTTCTTGGCCTGATCCAGGGCGCCTTCCCAGGTCTTCACTTCTGTTTTCATTTTGGCAGTGAGCTTCATCTTCTTGAAGGCATCCAGCTTGTCCGAAGCCGCTTTGACTGCGCTTTCCGCAGAGGCTTTCATCTCATCTTTCCTGGTGCCAGCCATAGCCGCGGCAGAATCAGCCCAGCTCTTGGCAAAGAGAGCCAGTCTCTTGGCATCTCCGTATTTCTTCTCGGTGACAAAGGTCTCTGCCTGGGTCAAAGAATCCTGTGCAGGAGTGAAAAGCTCTGGTACATACATATTGGCTTCCGCATTCATGGCGGCGGAGACTGCATCTCTGGCTGCCTGCATTTCCTTATCCGGTGGCTTGGCGCAGGAGCTTATGAGGACTATTCCCAGAATAAGCAGTAGGCTTATCCCGAGGAGTTTGTATTTTGCCATTTTATTTTTCCTTTCTTAAGATTAAAGTTATTTTGGTTTACTTTTCAAATGAAAAAAATTTCGAACCCGTTAATTCTTACGGCGGTGGTCGATTCCAGTTGTTGTTTATAATCTCGTACTTATAGATATAGTTTGCCATTGGGATAGTTTATTTATGTATGAGGAATTGCTTACCCTTTTGTTATCTCCTACGCCAAATTGACTAAATATATTGGCAAGTCCCCCTTTGTCAAGGACTTTTTTTTGATTTTTTTTAGAACCAGGACCAGACCTCGACTCTGATCCAGCGGGTTATTCTACGAAAAAGCAGGTAGGCGATGCTTCTTTTGCCACAGTAGATTTTTGCCTGTCCGGTCATACCCGGCTTCAAGAGAAGGTCGGAATTATCTATTTTGCTGGTGATCATGAAAACCTCTTTATTCTTGTATTCTTCACCCTGGTGAGATATTCTGGTGACTGCTCCAGAGAAGGTTTTGAAAGGAAAGCTTCTGACCTTGGCTTTGACCTTCTGGTCCAACTTGACAATATCCATATCCTTTTCCGAGACCGGGACCAGAACGCGCATGGTATCGTAATTGGCAATTCTCAAGAGATTTTCAGCGGGACGCAAATGGGTAACGATCCCGGAGATGGGGGATTTTAAATCTGAGGCTGTCAGCTGATCTTTGTAGAACTTGGCTTTGGCTTCCAGGCGGGAAATCTCTGCCTCGGATACCCTTATTTCCTCCTCAGTAGCCCCTTTCTGGAGTATCTTCAGATTATTCTGGGCAATCCCTAACTCTGAGCTTAAGACTGCATTTTCCGATTCCTTTTTGTCCATATCTTCTTTGGAGATGAGCTGCTTGCTATAAAGCTCGCGGAAGCGTCCCAGCTCTTCAGTGCTGGTTTGAAGCTCGGATTCGGCTTTTTTTACCTCCTCTTTTGCCTGTTCTATTTCCTCTGGCCTGCCACCCCTTTTCATAAGCTCTAAGTTTGCCTTCTCTTTGTTCACAGCGGCTTCGGTTTCTTCCAGATTTCCGGCAGTTTCTCTCGAGAGAATGCGGACTATCACATCCCCTTCCTTCACCCTCTGCCCCTCCTTCACCATAGGCTCCAGGTAGACCATACCATAGTCTGAAGAAGCCAGCTTTAAGACGTTAAGCTGTCTTTTCTCCTCCTTATCTTCCTGGTAGAGCTGCTCATTCAGGAAACCGTCACCTGAGGCTTCGATTAAGGTATAAGTATCCAGTGCGGCAAATTCGCACTCCTGGCTGATCTTCAAATCCAGCTTGACGACAAACAGCAAAATCAGGACTAAGACAACTGCCCCGCCATAGATGAAGATCTTCCTCGGCTTCATAAGTCCTTCTTTTTTGATCAGGAAAAGATGAAACCCTCCAGCCAAAAGTATTTTAACCGGCTGTTGAAAGATAAAATAAAGAATTACCAAAAACAAGGCAAATCCATAACCCTGATACCGGGACACCAGAAAATTCCCCACCTTCAGGAAGAAATAAAGGATCAGGATGAAAGAATAAACAACCGACAGGGTTCCATACCAGGGGAAAACTTTTTTCTCGCGAGGAGAGACTTGTGGAACATTTTCACCGAGCTTGAGAATTTTATTCTTGAGAACCGAACCTAAATACCCAAAAGCTTTTTTTCGAAGATTTGGTATCTCCAGCCAGTCAGATAATAAATAGTATCCATCCAATTTTATTAGGGGATTGAAGTTGAAGATGATTAGAACACCGGAGGCAATCATTACCACGAAAAGAAATGAGTTGAGCTGGGTCTCTAAATCGGTTATCCTCCAGAGAAGGGTGACACAAGCCCAGAGAAAAAGATGGATATATATTCCTGCCCAAGAAACCAGAAGTTTTTTCCTTTTCTCCTTGAACAGCCAGGCATCTGAAACATTGGTGAAAAACGCAGGCTGGAAATAGATCAGCAGAAATCCCATCTCGTGGACTTCCCCGCCAAAATACTTACAGGTCAGAGCATGCCCTAACTCGTGCACCAGAGCAATCAAAAAAATCGCCAGCCAGAGCTTTACAATAGTGGTCAGAGTAAAAAGCTTTTTTAGGCTGTAACCTGCATCTTCCAAATTGGAGATGGTTACAATAAGAGCCAGAAAAATCAGAGCGAGGGAAAAAACCAGAAATCCCCTGGAATAGACGAATCTGAACTTTTTAAGCAGTTTATCTAAGAATTTATCCGGGTCAAAAGCTTTGATTTTTATGAAGAGAATTTTCCTGAGGAGACTCTTTTTCTTTTCTGCTTCATACTGTAATTTAGAAAGCTCCCTCTGCGAGATTTCGCCTTCTAAAAAACCCAATTTCTCTAAGCGGGTGAGGAATTTCTCCAGAGTCGATGAATCCAACTTTATCTGGAACTTTTTCTCAAATTCCTCGATTATCTGCTGATTGGACTTCTCCCCGTCTAAATTCTGAGTAATAAAATATTCCGGCTCTTTCAGCCGGAAGAATTTCCTAGTAATCGGGTCTTTTATGACGTAGTAGGTCTTCCCCTCGAATTCCTGCTGGCTAATGATTAAATCTTTTCTGAACTTCGGATATTCCCCAGCCATAAAACCTCAGATTAAACCTGCATAACTGTCCGTGGGCTTGATAAATCAAGCCCCTACATTCCTATGTAGGGGTTCGATTCATCGAACCCAAGTCGATGCCCCGAAACCGCGTAGGGGCGGAGTTCACCTCCGCCCGCATCCAAACTATGTAGCGTCCTCACTCCCGTGAGGACGATTAAACCGTTGCCATAGGAATGGCAACGCTACAAATTGTTTACCTAGTCCAGGATAGGGCATCCGATTGGACACCCCCTACGCAACTATATTCAGGAATTATATTTAGCAATAATTTAAAGGCTAAGTCAAGAGAAATTTGGATTGACAAACGTTAAATATTGATTATTCTAGAAATAATAATCATGGCTTTCTTACTTATTGTTAATAAATAATTTATTCAAAAGCAAAACCAAATGCAAAATTTCCCTAAACATATCATCCTATCGGATAGGATTTATAAGTTGTCTATTACTAAAATAAATGGCGATCGTGCTTTTTCTCGAGGCCTTGTTGATTACGGCGTGTCAGCCGAGAACCCATTAAATAAGCAGGACAATTGGTCGACTCTACTTGGGGCAAATAAGGATTTGTTTGAAGATTATCCTTCCCTAAGACTACAAATTCCCCTTGAATGGCTTTTAATCAGGTTTTTGACGCATTATGTTCGAACAAATTCGGTCAAACTCATTTCTGGTAGAGGTGGTGAAGTCCTGAATACCTCAAATTTTGAAGATTATTTGGGGCGAGAAATTCCAGATGAGGCTGCTGAACAGATATTGCGAATTATCTTTTGTTCTTGGATTCGTGTTTATCCTGAAGAAAACATAACATTAA
>DATKKH010000176.1:0-3467 GCA_035543035.1 Terriglobales bacterium
AGCGGTGCTTATCACCGGGACTCTGGCATCGCCTAGAGCATAGAAAACCGGGGCTAAGACCCTGACAGAGGCATAGGCGAAAAGCCCGATTGAATAGAATAACAGCGCTTGAGAAGTAGCTTCAGTATCTGCAAAAATGAATTTTCCGTGCTGGTATAAAAGAGAGATTATCGGTTTTGCCCCTATTGCTAAAAAAACAGTTGAAGGGAGAGTCAGGAAAAAGATGAGCTTCAAAGACGAGCTGCAGGTGGAAATAAGCTCAGCCTGGTTTCTCTGGGCTGCCTGGGCTGCAATAAAAGGGAAAGTTACCGTAGCAACTGCTACTCCAAAGACTCCTAAGGGGAAATGCATCAATCTGAAACTGTAGTTCAGATAGGAGACGCTTCCCTGTGGCAGTAAAGATGCTATTAAAGTATTGACGAAGATATTAACCTGAGTGGAAGCCAAGCCTAAAATGGCCGGAGTCATCAAATAGAAGATTTTTTTGACACCAGGGTCTCTCCAGTTCAGGATCGGCTTATATTTGTATCCGGATTTGAAAAGGACAGGTAACTGTATCCCTAATTGCCCTGCTCCACCCAGGAGCACCCCTATAGCCATCCCAATAATCGGGGTTTTTAAAAATGGGGAGATGAGGAACCCGGCCAAGATCATTCCCAAATTCAGCATCGTAGGAGCTAAAGCTGGTGCTCCGAATCGCCCAAAAGAGTTCAAGATCCCCATACTCAGGGCAGCCAGGGAGACCAGAAGCAGAAACGGAAACATTATCTGAGTCAAAAGAGTGGTGAGTTCTGACTTGCCCTGAATCTTGTCAAAACCAGGAGCTATGAGGTTGACGATGAAGGGGGAGAATATCACTCCTAAGATGACGATGGCTGACAAGACGATCAAAAGGATATTCAGCACTAAGTTGACTAAACGAAATGCCTCCTCTTTTCCCTGAAGAGTCAGCTTCTCTGTAAATACCGGAATGAAAGCCGAGGAAAGTGCCCCCTCTGCTAAAAGATCTCTGAGAAGATTAGGAATCCGGAAAGCCGCTACAAAGGCATCCGTAGCCATACCTGCACCGAAAAGGTAAGCAAAAACCTGTTCCCTTATAAGCCCGAAGATCCTGGACAAAAAGGTAGCAGAGCTGACCATCCCGGCAGATTTAGCGATCTTGTCTTTAGCGTGAGCTTCCATTCCTTTTTCCTTTTTCCTTTTTCCTTATCTATTTCGTCATCTGATGTCTATCATTCATTATATTTTGTCAAGCAGGCTTCGCCATGCTTGACCTAAAAGCTGAGTAGGGTGTTTCCCATGTAGGGGCTGGGTTTCCCAGCCCATGGGCGAGGAGACCTCGCCCCTACAGTTCTTTATCCGTCATTAGACATTTATCCTTGATCTTCCTTATTCTTATTTTGTTTTCGGTGCAACAGGCGTCCCGCCTGTTCTCATATCGTCAGATAGGAATGTCTGACTTACCAAGACTCCTCGCAATGACAGTATTGTATCTCCTCGAAAAACGGTCACGATATTTTCCCTTTTTTAAATTGACAAAAAAAGATTTTTCTGTATATTTACCCTTCGAAAATCAAACCAGGAGGTAGTTTGCCAGTACGTAAAGTTCATAAAGACGTCAAAAAGAGATTGAAAACCAGCTTAAAAGCAAAAGCCCGCAACCGCGAGATAAAATCCGAGCTGAGAAGTCTGATAAAGAAAACGGAGGCTAATCCGGCTCAGGAGAATCTCAAACCGGTATTCTCGCTTCTGGATAAAGCCTCCCGGAAAAAAATCATCCATAAAAATACGGCTTCCCGCATAAAGTCCAGGCTCTCCAGGCTCTCGAACAAACCTACCAAACCAGGTGCCGAAGCAAAAGCAGAAGCTTAGGATTGGACCTGAGAACCTCCTTTAATGCCTGAATGGGAGTAAGACTGGTCAAATCCTTGTCCTCAAGGTATTCCTTTAAAAACTGGATAACCTCCTCAAAATCCTCATCTCTCATCTTGAGGTATACCTTTCTGCAGAAAGAGTAAAATCTCAGCTCTCTTCCTTTTATCTTCAGAAACTCCTGCTCATATTTTTTCAGGAAATCAAGTGAATCGGCACCATTAGAGAGATATTCTGAGGCAACCTGTCCTGCGATTTTCCCGGATAGAAGCGCATTTGCAATTCCTGCACCAGAAAGCGAATCTACGACCCTGGCAGCATCTCCGGTTAACAGTATATTATCTTTTACCAGTTGGCTTTTACGGGTAAATGCCGGCACCCCTCCAGTCATCCATTTAATCACCGAGAAGCTTTTAAATCTTCTCATCACGAAGAAATCCAGCAGTTCTTTGGCTTTCGTGCCGTCACCAATGGTTGGGGTTATTGCCAGACCCACGTTTGCCAAACCTTTGCCTTTTGGGAAAACCCAAGCATAACCACCAGGAGCTAACTTTGTGCTAAAATGAAACTCTATGCAATCATTCTCTAATGGAGCCCCCTTAAGAAGATACTGGTAAGCAGAATCTACCTCTTCCAATTTCAGCGTGTTATCGATACCTGCCCACCTTCCCACCAGGGATTCTATCCCGTCAGCGGCTATTACTAGTTTGGTTTGATATTCTGATTCTTTTCCGTCTTCCTTTACCCTTATTCCGCTAACTTCTCCCATATTGTTATTCATCAATCCGATAGCTTGGGTGTTTACTTTTAATTCAGCCCCGAAAGTCTGGGCTCTATTTGCTAACTCCTTGTCAAACAGTTCCCGGTTGAGGACCAAACCTGCTTTCGGATAAGAGAATTTTAACTCTTTGCCTGAAGGGCTGACCAGAAGTATTTTCTCGATCCTGGAACTTATCCAGGCAGAATTATCCTGCTCGCAAATTAAGAACCCCTTATAGCTTATGGCCTCAGCACAGCTTAGAGGCTGGCCAACAGCCTTATGCTTTTCCAGTAAAAGAACTTTATGTTTATTCTGAGCCAAGACCCATGCCGCCATTGAGCCAGCAGGACCAGCCCCTATCACTATACAGTCGTATTTTTTCCCCATCCTCAATCTGCTCTTGTTATTAGTCTGTTTTATCTTTTATTTGTCATTCGTTATTCGTCATCCGTCATTAGTAATTATTAGCGCCCCCGAAGGACAGAAAATCACACAATCGTTACAAAGAGTGCAGAAATCCTCTTTTATTTTCAAGCCCTTGTTCTCCAGCTCCAGCGCCTCAAAAGCACAGACTGCCACACATCCCCCGCACTCTCCGCACAAGTCTTTCTTTAATCTAAGCTTATCCATGTTCGAAACTAAAAATGTTGGAATAATTTAACCCTAACTCAATAAAAATTCAAGGAGTTTTTACTCGTTGGAGAGAAATTAATCAGCCTTCTTGATCAATAAGGAGCAAAAACTACACGGCTGAAGCATTGCCCAATGCTCACTTGCTTTTAAGCCTTTGAGCATTTGAATATTTAAGCTTTTGTTTGCGGTCATGTTTTTATTT
>DATKKH010000177.1:0-4790 GCA_035543035.1 Terriglobales bacterium
TGAAGGAATTAGTTGACTTGAAAGATGACGGAAGTTTCAAACTGAATATGAAATATTTCTCTTATGATTATGGCTTGAAGATGACCAACAGCAGGTTTGACCAGTTATTTGGCTTTCCTCGCCGGAAACCTGAATCTGAAATAACAAAATTCCATCAGGATGTTGCTTCAAGTCTTCAGAAAGTGACTGAAGATATTGTTTTGAAGATGGCGAATCATCTATACAAAGAAACCGGTCTGAAAAATTTATGTCTAGCCGGAGGTGTGGCCTTAAATTGCCTGGCAAATTCGAGGATTTTAAAAGAGACTCCTTTTAAAGAGCTTTTTATCCAGCCCGGCTCAAGCGATGCTGGTGGAGCAGTCGGGGTTGCCGCATACGTTTACTATACTCTCTTGAATAACCAGAGAAAATTTGTGTGGAAGGATGCTTATTTAGGACCGGGATATTCTCAGGCTGAGATAAAAGATTTTCTAATCCGGAAAGGAATATGCTTCAAAGAATACAATGGACAGGAATTGTTAAAAATCACAGCCAGACTTCTTTCAGAACAAAATATAATCGGCTGGTATCAGGGAAGGATGGAGTTTGGTCCCCGCTCTTTAGGAAACCGGAGCATTCTGGCTGACCCCCGGAGAGGAGAGAACAAAGACCGGGTCAACCAGAAAGTAAAATACCGTGAGACTTTTCGACCTTTTGCTCCAAGCATTCTCTGGGAAAAAGCTAAGGAATATTTTGAGATCGACAGGGAATCACCTTTTATGCTGCTCACCTTTAAGGTGAAAAGCAGGGAGATTCCGGCTGTAACCCATGTGGACAACTCAGCCAGGCTGCAAACCGTCAAAAGAGAAGAAAACGAGCTTTTCTATGATTTACTTTCAGAATTTTATAGCCTGACCGGCTGCCCAGCGCTCCTGAACACCTCCTTTAATTTAAGAGGAGAGCCGATTGTATGCACGCCGGAGGAGGCATATCTATCTTTTATGCGCTCCGGAATGGACTACCTAATTTTAGGTAATTACGTATTAGATAAGAAAGAGATGGCTCCTCTGCAAGAGGTGTTTGCCTATGAGAAACTGTTCGCCCAAGATTGACATTTGGAGTGCATCATCCGTGATGATGCGATTGTAGTTCGTAGTGCGAGGCTTTCAGCCTCGCTTTGCGACCCTGAAAGGGTCGAGCTACGCAAGAAGAAAGGAGATTTATGAGCTTCTTCTCCCGTTTTTCCATTTTTTCCGAGTTCTGGCAGTTTATCCGCTTCAGAAAAAGATACTGGCTGGGACCTATAATCTTCCTTCTGCTGATTTTTGCCTTGCTCATAATTTTTGCGGAAAGCTCGGTCATCGCACCATTTATCTATTCTCTTTTTTAAAATCCGATGTACAGGATAAAATTTTTCAAAGCTCTATTTTTTTCGCTGGTTAGTATTCTGCTTTTTTTACTCATAGCTGAAGTCTTCTTCAGGTTAATCGATTTTCAAAGAGTCTATCCGGAAAGAGCCTTTCTTCTGAACCCGGAGCTTAGCTATCCTAAATATTACAAGAAGGATGCTGAGCTTTTCTGGAGGATCAGATCCAACCAGACCATAAAAGGGGAATTTTTCGTGGACGGGGTTTATAAGATCAATTCTAAGGGCTATCGCGAGCGTGAGTTCTCGACAGAAAAGAATCCTGGGGTAACCCGGATAATCTGTGCTGGGAATTCGTGCACCTTCGGCTGGAAAGTAAATTTGGAGCAGACTTATCCCAAAGTGCTTGAGAAGTTATTGAACCAGAACCAGCCCAAACCTGAATTCGAGGTGATAAACGCAGGAATGACCGGCTACAGCAGCTTTCAGGGTGTGAGATTTCTAAAGCAGGAGATCCTGGGTTTACAACCGGACATCATCATCTTCTCCTACGGCTGGAACGATATGTGTCCTTCTGAAAGGGAAGATAAAGACCAGAGATTTCCCCCACAGTCGATTTTGAACCTGGACGATTTTCTATCCCGATCCAGATTTTACTCTTTTCTGAAATTCGAGATTGTGAATCTGCTCAAGAGATTGAGGCAGCCGGCAGAGAAAAAAATAGTTTACCGGGTCTCGCTTAAAGATTATCAGGAGGATTTGAAGGACCTAACCAGAATAGCCCAGGACTCAGGCATCCGGGTTTTCTTTCTTTCCCTGCCCATTGCCTCTGCCAAAGTTTTTCTAGGTCCGGGAAAAACCTCCAAGCCGCATATAGCCAATAAATATTATAATAAAACATTAAAGGAGACTACTTCTGAGATGGGCGTTCCTTTGATAGATGTGGCTTCGCTTTTCGAAAACCGGGGCGATCTGTATAACAACGGCAGAGAGGAGTACATCCATTATAATGCCAAAGGTCACCAGGTGGTTGCAGATGCGATTTACAAGTATTTTCAGGAGCAGGGTATTGCTCAACCTAGTGATCCAGAATTTTTTCCCCTAACGGACTCCTTAAAAAGTAATTGACAGCCTGATTTCTTTTAGCTAATTTGTTTTTTGAAGGAAAACCAGTTAAACAGTGAGGTGAAATGAAAAATCTTTATAGATTTATCTGCTTGTGCCTTTTAATCTTCTTTGTCGCAATCTGTAGCTGCTCTACTAAACCTGATCCCAGAGAAGACGTAAAAAAACTCATTGCCGCAGTGGACCAGTCAGATACCACTGCTTTGAAGGAATCCCTTGACTTAAACTGGATGATAAATCAGAGATTGGAGGGGATTCCGGAAAAGGATAGACCAGCGCTTTTTCCCAAAAAAAGACAGGAACTCCTGGATGATTTAACAGGTAACGGAGCCACTCGGACCAGCTGGAATAACAGCCTGGTGGTAATAGGAAAATCTGAAGTCGCAGACGATTCCGCCACAGTCGAGGTTACATACATAGATAAGATCAACGGCATAAAGGATTATACCAGAATGGGGCTATATTTCAAAGATGGGAAGTGGAAAATCTACGATCTTAAGTTGAAAGAGATGTAATTTGTGTAGCGGAGGTTTTCAGACCTCCAGCTTTTTTAAAAAATATCGCAATCTTATCTACATCCATAAAAAATGCCCGATTTCATATCGGGCATTTTTTCTCCAAACTCCGAACTTCCTCAACATGGCAGGGGGCCACCCTTGAACAGGTAATTAATCAGGTAGATCACATCCGCTACATTAACGTTACCATCGCAATTGGCATCAGCTTTTCCCAGAGGAGACGGCGCAGGTCCACCTTTATAAAGATAGCTGATCATATAAACCACGTCCGATACTGTTACTTTGCCATCGTTGTTGGCGTCCCCTCGCATAAAGGTCGGACCCTGATTAACCTTTAATGTCAGAACCTGAGTATCGCTTTTCTGGATGGGACTGTAATCTTTCACTTGAACGGTGAAGCTGAAAGTCCCGGTATCAACCGGCACTCCGTAGATGATACCAGAGATGGAATCAAGGGTCAGGTGAACAGGAAGCGTACCGCTTGAAACCGACCAGCGGTATGGAGCCGTCCCGCCTTTGGCAACCAAGGTATCAAAATATGACGAGTTGGAAATGCCGTCTGGAAGCGAGGTACTGACGATATTTAGACCGTAGCTTATATTACTGGAGTTCTTCAATATCCATACATCTTTGTCTATGACCAGAGCCGTAGGCTGTGAATGCACATTTATCATGAAATCCTGATTTCTCTGGTTATTGGAAACTACCACAGTCGTATCTCCTGACGCGGTGGAGATGGTAACATCCACAGGCATAGTGAAAACCAGTGGCGGAGTAGTCTGTACCTGGTCCAGATGCAGGTAGACCCGGTAGGTCCCTCCTAAGTTTTCATACATCCAGGAAACCTGATAATTCGGCCGATAGGTCCCATAAATCCACTCCTGGAAAAACCAGCTTAAATCCATGCCGGAAACAGTCTCGCATACTCCCTCGAAATCAGCCGTTAATGCAGTTCCATAGGCAAACCTGGGGTCTGAATAATAAGCTCTCAAGCTTCTGAAGAAAGCCGAATCTCCTACCACGTGCCGTAACATATGCAGAACCCACCCGGCTTTGTCGTACTGCAGGTCACTAAAGATGGCATTTACGTCTGTAGTATCCTGTACCCAGATCGTGCCGCTTCCACGTGCATATTGTTCTAAAGAGTTCATATATGAATGATAATAGCTGGTTCCGTACATGTGCTCAAAATAGAGCGCCTCGCAATAGGTGGCAAACCCCTCGTTCAGCCAGATATCGTGCCAGCTCCCGCAAGTGATGTAATCTCCCCACCACTGATGGGAAAGCTCATGCACGATGGCATAAGCATCATACCAATAATAAAGCATCGAGGTACAGGTCTGATGCTCCATTCCCCCACCCCAGGGGAAATGTGCCATCCCGTACTTCTCCCGAATAAAAGGGTATTGCCCAAAAAGCTGGGAATAAATTTCTATGGCTGGAACTGTTACCGTATAGCCTTCAACCGCCTGGTCATAATATTCCGGGTAGACAAAATATCTTACCTCCATGGAATCGGTCGGTGAATAATGGTAATAATCGGAGAAGATGGTATAATTGGTCATGGCAACCGAGATCAGATAAGTGGCGATAGGATAGCTTTCATGCCACTTATAAGTCTTGGTCCCGTCACCATTATCTATTACCGCCCTTAGCATGCCGTTGGATGCATCTATCAGGTTTGAAGGGCAGGTTACATTGATATCTGCAGAATCAGCCTTATCTGAGGGATGGTCCTTGCAGGGCCACCAGGTGCGGGCATAATAAGGTTCGCTTAAAGAGGAGATGATCGGCACTTGCGG
>DATKKH010000178.1:0-13529 GCA_035543035.1 Terriglobales bacterium
ATTCCTGCGTCAAGGCTATCTGCAATCATTACCGCAATCTTACTGACGAGCAGATAAAAGCCATAGCTAAATCGGGTGGCGTCATCGGAATCAATTTCTTCTCAGGTTATCTGGATGATAATTTCAGAAAGGTTTCTGATAGCATCTATAAGGAAATACAGGTTAAGAAAGAGGAGATCAAAGAGAAGTTCAAAGGGGATGATAGGAAGATCGAAAAGGAAACCTCGCTGCTTTACCAGAACGCCAAATTTCCTCCACCGACTACTTTGTCAAAGTTAATTGACCACATAGATTACATTGTGAAATTAGTTGGCCCTGATTATGTAGGCTTAGGCTCGGATTTCGACGGGATTCCTGCAATCCCTTTGGAGATAAAAGATGCCTCCGGTTTACCTGCAATAACCCAGGAGCTTTTGAACCGGGGATATAAAGATGAGGATATTAAAAAGATCTTAGGTGGGAATTTTTTAAGGGTGTTTGGAAAGGTTTGTAAATGAAGATGGTAGGACATAGGTCATAGGTGATAGGTCAAGAGTTCCGAATAGCTCGTAGGGGCGGGGTTTAGCTCTGCCCTAATCGAATGTAGGTTATTCGGTTTGTGTGGGATTCAGAATTCCCGCATGTAATTACTCAGATGAGACTTGAGATTTCATTCTCGATAAAATTGTTAATTCGACCTCACTAAGACATTAGGACACATCGCTCTTATCTTTCCAAAGAGAGATTTCCCAGATTTTTCCAAAAAATTTGTAACAATCCTTGACTTCCTTCGTATTATAATTTATATTATTCTAAGTTAGAGTAATTTAGAATGGAGTGAGAATGACGAAAAACGAATTAGTGGTTTTGGGGCTGTTGAGCGAAGAGCCAATGTACGGATATCAGCTCTACCAGGAGGTGGAGAAAAGGGAAATGGAACACTGGGCCCAGGTGAACTTAGCCTCGATCTACAATACCCTCAACCGCCTGCAGAAAGATAAGCTCATCCTTGGAAAAGGCGAGAGGCCTGGCAAGATGCCGGAGAGAAAAGTCTACCATATCACCTCCAAAGGCAGAAAAAGGCTGGAAGATCTGGTGCAGATGGCACTGAACGAGCAGAAGATGCCCCAGGATAGCTTCGTAGTAGGAGTCGCTTTCCTGCAAGGGCTATCTAAAGAAAAGATTTTGGATGCGCTTTCCGAAAAGAAAGAACAGCTCCGTAAGGTAGTAGAAAGAATAGAAAAAATCTACCAGGAAGAGTGCTGCAAAATGTCCTACAACTGGAAATTCATTCTGGAAACAGGGATTTTCCATTTGAGAGCCAGCATAAAGAATTTGGACGAGCTGATGAGACTGGTGAAAAGACAAAAAGCATAAGAAAGTTAAGGAGAGAAGATGAAAAAGTTAATAATAATTCTGATTGTCCTTTTGATTGTGTTCTTTATTTTCTTCAGGGCAATGGTTTCCATTAAACAGAGGAATGCTCAAACCACAGAGGTTCAGGAAAGAATTGTGCCGGTTGAAGTCGACATAGTGAAAACAACTCCCTATACTCCCATCCTCAACTACACCGGAGAAGTAAAGGGAATCGAGGAAATACAGATTTTCCCCAAAGCCTCAGGCAAGCTGGTGGAGATGAAAGTCAAAGAGGGTGACAGGGTAAGAAAAGACCAGGTGGTGGCTTTGATCGACCGGGATATCACCGGAATGGATTTTAAGCTGGCTGAAACAATCTCACCGGTCGAAGGAATAGTTGGAAAAGTGTATCTGGATAAGGGCGCACATGTAAGTGAACCGGGAGGCGGGAGTGGAACACCTTTAGCTCAAATTTTGAACCTGGATTCAGTCAAGATCGTGATTCAGGTGACAGAAGAGGATCTGCCCAAGGTCAGATTAGGCCAGAGGGCGAAGATCAAAGTCGATGCCTATCCTGACCGGGCGTTCTCCGGAGCAATTACCCTGGTCAGTCCAACCCTGGACAATTTAGCCAGGACAGCCAATACCGAGATAACCATACCTAATCCGAATCATCTTCTGAAGCCAGGTATGTTTGCCAGGGTAGATTTAATTACCAACAGCCCGGAAAATCTGATTCTGGTTCCCAGATATACGGTTCTGACCGAAGCCGGGAAGAAAAGAGTATACGTGGTTAAAAATGGCAAAGCAGAGGAAAGAACTGTCGAGACCGGATTCAGCGACGGGGGTTTTACCTACGTGAAGAGCGGTCTTAGCCTTCAGGATAGTTTGGTGACTTTAGGCCAGAATCAGTTGAAGCCAGGAGATAAAGTGAGGATCGTCAAAGGAGAAGGACAATAATGTTTCTGCCTAATTTATCGATTCGCCGGCCTGTTTTCATTGTGATGCAGGTTCTGGCGATTTTGGTCCTGGGGGTGGTATCATACAGCCGCATCGGAATAGATCTGATGCCGGATGTCGAGTTCCCATATATATCCATCACCGCGGTCTATCCGGGCGTGGGTGCCCAGGAGATCGAAAATCAGGTGACCAAGCCGATCGAAGAATCAATGAGCGCAATCAACCGGCTGAAGAATATGTATTCTACTTCAGCCGAGGGGTATTCCCAGATTTTGTTAGAATTCGAAATCGGAGTGAAAGTCCGGGACGCTGATGCAGATGTCAGACAAAAACTTGCGGAAATTCGCTCCAGACTCCCGCGGGACATGGATGAACCTGTCATTGCTAGGTTCGACGTAACTGCCACTCCGATTATGATTTTCTCCCTGGCCAGCAATCTTCCCTTAGATGAGCTCAGAGTGCTGGCTGACGACAAAATCAAAAACCGGATCCAGCAGATAGAAGGGGTAGCCCAGGTAGATTTAGTCGGTGGTCTGGAACGGGAAATAAAAGTCGAGGTCGACAAGAACAAGCTTCAGGCTTATAATCTATCGGTTGAGCAGGTTATAGGGAGCTTGTCCCGGGAAAACCTGAATGTTCCCGGAGGCAGGGTTGAAATCCAGCCCCAGGAGTTCGTCTTACGGACAACCGGAGAGTTCCAAGAAGTCTCGGACATAGAAAATATCCCGGTAGCCAATTATCAGGGAACCCCGGTTCATCTTAAAGATGTGGCTTCGGTCAAGGATTCTTTCAAGGAATTAAGAGAGATAACCCAGCTCAATGGAAGGCCTTCGGTTTCCTTCATCGTGTACCGGCAGTCCGGGGGAAATACAGTCAAAGTATGCGACAGGCTCAACAAGACTATGGCGAGTCTCAAAAAAGAGCTTCCTGCGGGCACCAGTATTGAAATAGCTTCAGACGAATCCAAATTTATTCGCAGGTCAGTGAATGAAACCATGCGAACTTTGTATCTGGGAGCTATCTTTGCTACACTGGTTATATTCATCTTCCTGGGAAATTTCAGAAGCACCATCATCGCTGCATTAGCCATTCCTTCATCCATCCTGGCAACCTTCGTTATGATGGGGGTTTTCGGTTATACCATAAACATGATGACCCTTATGGGTTTATCCTTGTGTGTCGGTATTCTGATCGACGATGCCATCGTGGTTCGGGAGAACATCTTCCGCCACGTGGAAGAAGGTATGGATCCCCAGGAAGCTTCAAGCTTCGGAACTTCGGAGGTGGGTTTGGCAGTATTAGCCTGCACCCTAACCATCATTGCGGTTTTTGTGCCTACTGCCTACATGGGCGGTATCGTCGGAAAGTTCTTCAAGGCCTTTGCCTTCACAGTCGTCTTCGCAGTTTTATACTCTCTGTGGGATTCTTTTACCATGGCACCGATGCTTTCAGCCAAGGTACTGGTGAAAGAGAAAAAGGACAAGGACAGCCTTCTGAAAAAGCTGTTTGCTCCATTCAACCGCGGGTACCAAAGTCTGAACCGATTTTATGGAAAAACCTTAACCTGGGCTTTGAATCACAAATTCCTGATTATCTCCAGCGCTGCAGTTCTTTTCTTTTTGAGTCTGGGCCTGACGTTCTTAGTAGGTAAGGAGTTTATGCCCCAGGGAGATAGGGGAGAGTTCAACGTGGTTCTGGAGGAGCCGATCGGCAGCTCCATTCAGAATATGGAAAATGTGGCTGCGCAGGTGGAAAAAATACTTTTCACTTATCCGGAAGTCCAGTCTGCTTTTACCACCATCGGCCGCCAGGCTGGTGCATCCAACAAGGGTAACATCAGAGTGGAGCTGGTCCCGGTTAAGGACAGAATAAGGAAAACGGATGAAGTCGAAAAAGAAATAAGGCAAAGACTTTCCGAAATACCAGGCTTGAAATCCCAGGTGGCAATGGTGGGAATGTTCGAAAGTGAGTATCAGGATTATCCACTGACTATGTATATCAAGGGCCCGGAGATCAGGGTCTTAGATGAGGTTTCAGCGAAAGTGCTGAGCATGCTGGAGGAAATTCCGGGAGTAGCAGATCCTGACCGCTCAATCCGAAGCGGAAAACCGGAGATGCGGGTGATCGTCGACCGTGAAAAAGCAAATCGTCTAGGAGTCACCACAGCCCAGATTGCTATGACTTTGCGCTCCTTGGTGGACGGTGATGTTTCCACCAAACTGAGGCAGGGTGAAAAAGAAATAGACATCCGGGTGATTTTGCCTCCTGAACAGAGAAACAATTTTTCTGACCTGGCTTCTATGAACATCCTGACTCCGGCTGGAGTAGCAGTTCCTCTGAGCAGCATTGCAAGTCTGCAGGAAGGTGTGGGGCCAACCCAGATATCCAGGCAGAACCGGGAAAGGGTAGCAATACTCACAGCGAACATCGTTGACCGGCCCTTGGGGGACATAGTCAAGGATTTGAACAAGAAACTGGCTGATTACCCACTTCCACCAGGATACAAGATCGAGCAAAGGGGAGACGTGGAGATGATGGGCGAGATGTTTTACAATATGATCCTGGTGCTGGTAATAGGCGTGATCTTCATCTATATAGTTTTGGGATCCCAGTTCAATTCCTTCCTTCATCCTTTCACCATTATGTTAGCTCTGCCTTTAGCAGTAGTCGGCGCGCTCTTGGCCATATTCCTGACTGGCCAGAGGATCAACATGATGGCAATGGTAGGGATAATCCTTCTGATGGGGATCGTAACCAAAAACTCGATTCTGCTGATCGACTATACCATAACCTTAAGAAAAAGAGGAATGAACCGGGAAGAGGCATTGCTTCACGCAGGACCAGTTCGTCTGCGTCCCATTCTGATGACTTCCACCGCCATGATCATGGGTATGCTGCCTGCAGCATTAGGAGTGGGAGAAGGAGCCGAATGGAGGCGGGCAATGGGAATTTCGGTAATCGGCGGTCTGATCACCTCAACCCTCTTGACTTTACTCGTTGTACCTGTAACTTATGTGGTAGTGGATAAATTCGGTGAGTTCTTAAAAAGAAATATTAAGATCGGTGGTTAAATAATGGGAGGTGCTATGCTAAAATTAGGTCTGAAAATAACTCTAACTTTTTTCTTTATCCTCTGGTTCAGTGCTGGTTCCTTTTCTCAGGAGAAAATTACTCTTACTCTGGAGAAAAGTCTGGATACTGCATACCAGAATAACAGAATGCTTCAAAGCCAGAAGGAAAAAATAAACTCTGCCAAATACAAAATCCAGGAGGCTAAATCTGCTTTTTACCCTAACCTATCTCTTCAGGGAAGCTTCACCTATCTGGGCGTGAACCCAGGCTTTGTGGTCGACATCCCGGGTTTTTTCAACCAGGAGGTGACAATCGGATTCCACGATAATTATACTTTTACTCTAGCCCTGCAGCAATCCCTATTTACCTGGGGAAGAATCCGTAACAGTTATTCGATTTCGAACTTGAATCTCAGCCTGGAACAGGAAAATTACATCAAGAACAAGCAGGGGATAACCTACAACGTAACCAGCTCATTTTATTCGACTCTTTTAGCCAGAGAGTTGATCAAGGTCCGGGAAGACGCTCTGAACAACATCCAGGAACATCTCAAGACCGTGGAATTAAGATACCAGGCTGGCCAGGCTTCGCAATTCGACGTATTGCGGGCAAAGGTGCAGTTAGCCAATGCCAACCCTCCGCTTCTTCAAGCCAGGCAGGCTTATGATTTGGCTTTGAGCTCTTTTAAAAATCTCCTGGGACTTCCGCAGGAATCCCAGATCGAGCTGGACGGTGAGCTTTCATACCAGCCGATGGATGTAAACTTAGAAGATGCGACCCAGAAGTCTCTTTTGCAAAGGCCGGAGTTGAGGTCCTTCGACTTCCAGAGACAGATAGCAAGTAAGGCTCTGGCAATTGCCAAAGCGGGAAATAAACCCTCATTATTCGGAGTTGCAAATTACATTTATGAAAATCCCTGGTATAGCCAGAGAAAATGGGATACTGACTGGAACTTCACTTTTTCTGTCAGTTTACCTCTATTTGATGGCTTTGCCACCCACTCCAGGGTCAATCAGGCTAAATCCGACATTAAGCAGCTGGATATAGGCGAAAACGACTTGAGAGAGGGGATAAAGTTAGAGGTTAAACAGGCTGTAACCAACCTGGATTTAGCAAAACAGACTATCCTTTCCCAGCAAGAGACCGTGAACCAGGCAAAGGAGAGCCTGCGCATTGCCAAAGTGCAGTATGCCCAGGGGGTAATTACCAGTCTGGATGAGATGGATTCAGAATTAGCCCTGACCTTAGCTCAGATAAACTACCTTCAGGCCTTAGCTGATTATCTGAATGCCCAGGCACAGTATAATAAGGCAGTAGGCGAGGAATAAAAAAAGCAGTCAGTGGTCAGTTATCAGTCCCAGCCCCGCTCCCAAAGGGTAGTTGCTCGATTTATCGAGCAAAGATGCCTAGTAAGTTGGGAAGCTTATTCGACTTTCTCCCATTTATAGAATTTAACATGATCTTGAGGAGTCACTCGTGGCGGATCGTCAAAAAATATGTGAATCTCATAAATATCGTTGTTGTAGCTCCTCAATGTATACCAGGTCTCATACTTGCCCTCTTTCTTAAATTGGCCTTCCCGTCTTAAAGTATCGCATTTGTCTGAGGAAAAATCATAAAGATAATATTCCATTCTTCCAGACGGATTAGAAGTTAAAACTCTTTTCTTGGGAAGCTCTACTGGCGTTTCAGAGCCAATCATACGAAAGCACAGATTATTGGTTGTGTCAAACCCTACGAATCCACCTTTAACTTTCGAGAGTAAGTCCTTTTCTACTACTGGCTTTATACCCCTTGTCTTTTTTAAGCTTCCATCATAGCTTGTATACTTTTTTACGCTCTTATCTACCACATAAATATCCCCATCCATTGCTTCCTGTGCGTCAAGTGGCAGACTGACAAAACCAGTAAACCGACCTTCTCTATCAAATCTCTGTAACCCTTCCAGTTCTGAGGCATTCAAGATCAAAGTTCCGCTGATATATACATGCAAAAATGCGTGTTTGAAGGGTTGCCTGCTACCTTTGTCTCCAATCAAAGTGGATATATTTCCATCTGGATCGAATTTTGCAACGATGAATTCAACATCATCGGCAAAATCTGCATTACTTTGGAAGACAACATAAAGATTATCCCATCGGTCTAATTCCATCTGAAAGGGTTTAGTAAAACCAGCAGGGCCATCTATCGCTTTAACAATCTCTCCTTTAGAGTTCAACTTCACTATGCTTTTCAACCAATTTAGGAAATAAAAATTTCCCTGGTTGTCCACCCTGATTCCGGGTCCACCAGCGAATAGAATGGGTTTTTCTCCTGCTCTGGGTGCAAATGGCTCGCCCGCAAAATAAAGTCTATATGGGTCAGAATCGACTTTCATTTCAAATAAGAGTGACGTGCTGAAATTCTCTATTGCGAAAAGGGTTCTAACGAGTAATATTGATAGGCAAAAGAGAAAGGAAAAGACTATCAGCTTTACTTTTCTGCTATTTGACATTTCTTTTCCCCTTATGAAACCTATGTTTTTCTGTTAATGTAATATACACCTCCTTACTGCTTTTTTGTCAAGCAAAAAGTTGAATTTTATGGGATTTTTCGCATTTTTCCCTTGCTTTTTTAAAAATAACCTTTAGATTAATAACAGGTTAAATCTGCTTTCTGGATGTCGATAAATAAGAGAGGAAGTTCCATAAAAGCTTATCCCGAAGGGATGAAGCAAAAGCTCTTTGAAATCTTAGGGGAGAATCTTAAAACAGGTGAGCTATTAGCACCCCACACCACTTTTCGCATCGGCGGTCCGGCGGATTTCTTCTATCAGGCCTCCACTCCCGAAGAACTGATCAAAGGAATTAATACAGCAAAAGAGTTCAATCTTCCGTATTTTGTGTTGGGAGGAGGGAGTAACCTTTTAGTCAGCGACTCCGGGTTCCGGGGTCTGATAATAAAGAACTTATGCCGGAAAATCCTGCTTCAGGGAAATAAGGTCTCAGCCCAGTCCGGCACTTTGCTTGCTGAACTTGTTGACTTATCTGAAGAAAGCGGACTTTCAGGTCTGGAATTTGCAGCAGGGATCTATGGAACACTGGGGGGTGCAGTGTATGGGAATGCCGGAGCTTTTGGCAAAGCGATCTGTGATGTGCTGGATGAAGGAATTATCTTAAGCCCGAAAGGGAAGCTGGAAATAGTCAACCGGGATTATTTTGAATTCGATTATCGTCATTCCAAACTGAAGAGCTCTAAGGATATTCTGCTTTCGACAACACTGGTCTTGCAAAAGGAGGATAAAGAGAGGATAAGAAAAAAGATCGAGGAGAACCTGAAAATAAGAAAAACCAGGCTCCCGGAAGAGGAAGGCTCGGCAGGCTCGTTTTTCAAGAACATCAAATCCTCCAAGACCTGTTCCTCCGGAGTTTCAGCCGGCTATCTGTTAGAGCAGGTCGCAGCCAAAGAGATGAAAATAGGGGATGCCCGGGTTTTCCCCAAGCATGCGAACATAATAATCAATTCTGGTAAAGCGACTTCGGAGGACGTAAGAACTTTAGCCAGGATCCTGAAAGAAAAAGTAAAGGAAAAGTTCAACCTAGAATTAGAGGAAGAAGTTATCTATTTAGGAAGTCAAACTTATAGTCAAGGAGGTAATTATCGATAATATCTAAGGGTTTCTAAAGGTGACCCGATGGTAAGAAAATCAGAAGTACCTCTTTTCACCGCCAAGGGCGTAAAGTCTCTTTTGAAACTGGCGGTTTTATTTTTCTTCTTGCCGTCTTTAGGCGCAGCCCAGGGATTGAAGCTGGACCTGGAGTCAAAAGACAGCAGCTGTTCCTACCATAAGCCCGGGGCTCAGGACGTGGGTCTCTCCCTGGCTTTCCAGGAGCTCCCCCTGCTTAAAAACAAAATCTTCTATACCCGCAGCGTCAATATAGATTACCAGGATAGCGTGGTCGTGCTTAAGGATAAGCTGGGTAATTACCCGGTGGATAATGTTTTCCCTTTGAGCCTGGATTCATACATGAGATATGCTCTTTCCTCCCAATATCAGGAGAACTGGCGAAAAAACATAAATCTTTCCCTGGTCCAAACCCAGCAGGGACAGCGCAGGAGCTTTTTCCAGTTCGATATCCCGGTCAAATTCCCCTCCATCGTATCCAAATTCATAGGCGAAGGCGGTCCCAGTCTAAAGATCACCGGAAACCGAAAGATCTCTTTCTCTGGAACGAGTAATTGGAAAGAAGGACTGGTCAACACCGCTACTTACAAGCCCTCCAAGTGGCCCTCTCTGAATATGGAGCAGAAATACGCCTTCAAGATCAATGGAAACGTAGGGAGCAAGATCTCGGTTGACGTGGACCAGAACAGCGAGACCGTGACCGATCTGGCAAACCGGATCCACCTGCGGTATACCGGAGAGGACGACGAAGTTCTGCAGAGCATAGAGCTGGGAAACACCAATCTGTCTGTGGGAAACAGCCTGGTCGGTTACAGCCAGGCAATTCGCGGTCTTTTTGGGATAAAGGCCACGGCCAAGGTCGGAAGGCTGGGCCTGACCATGATAACCAGCCAGGAGAAATCCTCCACCGAGAAAACCACTTTCAAAGCCGGCTCAGAGAGCGCGGCAAGCTATATCCGGGATTATGACTATGAACAAAGGAGATTCTACTATTTAGGAAGAGATTACATCTTTTTAGACTCGACTCATACTGCAGTTGATTTTCAACCTGGTGATAGCATAGTCGATTTTAAGCTTTATAGAGACACAACCTGCTACTCATGTACAGTTTTTCACGGTTATGCCTGTGTAGATCCATCAATGGGGACACAGGATAAGAGTGAGTTTGAATACAAATATTTCGTCCAGGTTGATCCAAGTAGATATTATCTTTATCCCAGTAAGAAAGTAGATGGAAATAGCGCAACCTTACCTTTTATCGAGTTATTTACTGCTTTGGGCAAGTCAGATGTTTTAGCCTACTGGGCTGTAATAAAGCATAAAGGCATAAACAGTCCCCCAGATACTATAGGGAATCTTGACTACTGGAACCCTAATAAAGTCTCTGATGGTGATACAACGTATTTGCTTAAGCTCCTAAAACCTCTCGATTCCCACTTTGGCCAAGCCACATGGGAATATGAATGGAGAAATGTTTACTCGCTGGATGCACAAAATATCGACAAGGATGGCCTGAAAATAAATATCTATAAGGGATCCAGCCGGGTAGATTACACCAATAACACTGATCCGGACAACCAGAATGGGACGAGGTATATTCAGATATTGGGACTGGATAAAATCGACCAGAACGGAAATCCCATTTCAGATGGGATCGTGGATCTTGACCGGATAGATTTTAACAAGGGGCTCTTGTTTTTCCCGGATCGGCATCCTTTTAACAACAGAAATGGGGCTGATACCTTAAATGAAAGAATACCAGATATAGATACTACTACGGAAAATGACCAATTCGTTCAAAAATTAGCTGAAAAGAGCAAATACTATATTTACATCGAGACCAAAAACCGCAAAACGGAATATACCCTGGGGCATGCCCCTATAATCGAAGGCTCTGAGGTGGTTACCCTGAATGGTAAGGCATTAGTCAAGGGTACGGATTATAATATCGATTACGATATCGGGCAGATCGATTTCTTAACTCCGGAGGCGACGAACCCGACTTCAGATCTGAAAATAGATTACGAGTATGCACCGTTCGTTATGGCGGAGAAAAAATCGCTGTATGGACTCCAGGCAAATTACGTTGCCGCCAGCGGTTTAACCATCAACAGCGTGGCTCTTTACAAAAGCGACAAGACTTCAGATGATCGCCCCAGGGTTGGCGAGGAGCAGAAGAAGAATTTAGTCTGGGGCACAGACCTTGCTTTCTCTTTAAATCCCTCGATTTTGACTAAATTAGTGGATGCGCTTCCTCTGTTCGGAACCGAGGAGCCTTCCAAAGTCGACGTCAGTCTGAAAGTGGCTCAAAGCATACCGAATCCTAATCTGATTAACAAAGCTTATATAGATGATTTCGAAAGTTCCCTGGAGTATACTGACCTGGGCATACGCCGGGGAACCTGGACCCTTTCCAGTATGCCCCAGGGTAACTGGCAGAGAGCAAGGATAATCTGGTATAACCCGTATGACCGGGTGCGGATTACCGATATCTGGCCCAACCACCAGGTTCAGGCAAAAGACGACTGGACTGACGTGCTCAATTTAGAACTGCACCCCAAACAACCTCATGCACCAAGAGATACTTTAGTCGACACACTTGGCGTCAGGCGTTTTTATGCTGATTCATCTTACAAGTCTTGTAACGGGATAATGAGAGCGTTTGCTCCGAGCAGCTGGGACCAGACCAGAACCAAGTTCCTGGAGCTTTGGGTCAGGGGAGATGACAGCACTACATTAAATATCGACTTAGGAGAAATTAGCGAAGACATAAATGCTGATGGTTTGCTGGAAACAGAAGATAAGCCTTCCAATGGACAAAGGGGGGACGGGATTTTGAAAGATGAGGAAGATACTGGTCTGGATGGAATGTTTGATGCGGAAGAAAAAATACTCTACCCAAAGCTTGAAGACCCGAACGGAGATGACTGGAAATATGATCCGCAAACTAACAAGAACGATTATAGCCGGATCAATGGCACTGAGAAGAATGCCGATGACCCGGACCGGGGCAGAAGACCTGATACCGAAGATATTAATGGAAATGACGAGTTGGATAATATTAATAACTATTTCGAATATCCCATTAGTCTGAAAGATCCCTCCCTCTGGGTGCAAGGGACCAAAACTCCCGACGGCTGGAGACTATACCGCATCCCCCTTGAAAATTACCAGGGAAGAATCACTGTTGGTAATCCCAATTTCTCCAGCATAAAATTTGCCCGAGTCTGGCTCTCCTCCTCTGATACTACCGGCAGGACGGCTTCGGTTCAGATCGCCTCCATCCAGTTAGTCACCAACCGGTGGAGAAGCATCGGTGTCCAGTCGGTAAACGATTCCGCTTATGCCCCGATAGATTCGACCCGCGAATCGTTTGACGTCTTCGTGGTCAATACTTACGATAACAATGATTACACTCCCCCTCCGGGAATAGCCGGGATTCTGGATAGAAGCACTAACGTCCGCGAAAAAGAACAGTCCCTGGTGTTGAAATACGATAAGCTTAAGCCCGGGCATTATGGTTCAGCTTACCGGATACTTTACAAAGCCGAAGATTATACCAATTACCAGGGACTAAAGATGTATGTGAGCGGACCGACTAATAGTTCCGGCGCGAAATTTTTCTACCGGATGGGAACAGATTCTCTGAATTTCTACGAGTATCACAGTAATCTTTATCCCGGCTGGGATACGAGAAACGAAGTAAATATGGATTTCAGCCAGGTTACGGCCCTGAAAAATTACATGCTGATGAATGTTTCTAAGGATTCTACTGCTTCCCGGGATACGACTGCCGGGAATTACCGGGTAAGGGGGAACCCTACCTTAAACAATGTGATCTGGTTCTCCTCAGGCGTTTACAACGATCCATCCGGCAGTAATTCCACCGAGATCTCAGGCGAGGTCTGGATCGATGAGCTGAGGGTTACGGATGTTCGCAAGGTGCCGGGCTGGTATTACTCCGGGAGCGTAAACACCAAGTTCGCCGACCTTTTCAATCTGGGAGTTACTTATTCCCGTAAGGATGCCGATTTCTACGGTTTAACAGAATCCAGGGGATCCGGGTCAGTCTCCAGCGGGCTGGGGATTAACTTCTCCACTTCTTTTGAGAAGTTCCTTCCTCCCTCCTGGGGATTAAGCCTTCCTTTTTCCTTTAATCTGACCAAAACGTTAGATCTTCCAAGGCTAAAACCAGGCTCAGATATAGTCCTGCCCCAGGAGCTGAGAAGCGCGAACAGAACCGAATCCACGACTAAAAGTTTCAGTTTTCAGCCGAGTTTCAACCGCGAGACAAACAACTGGCTGTTAAAGCTTACTCTCAAGAGGCTGAAATTGAATCAGTCAATATACTACACCCGCACGGACTACAGAGATGCCATTACCCCGGTCCAAAACACCCAGAATTACGGCTTCGGCTTACAATACGATATGACTCCCAGAAAAAATCTGAGCTTTTCACCTTTCAAAGGGCTGAAATCAGTTTTTCTGTTGAAGAAAC
>DATKKH010000179.1:0-3026 GCA_035543035.1 Terriglobales bacterium
AAGAGGAGCTTTTAGATAAGCAGGTAGTGGACACTTACGGAGCCAAGATCGAAAGGGTTAACGACATCCATCTTTTGATAGCTAAAGGGGAGCTGAGGATTGTGCATGTCGATTTCGGGATGAGGGGAATTTTCAGGCGTCTGGGTTGGATTAAGATCGTGGATTTTCTGACTAACTGGTTTTTCGCCTACCAGTTGCCGGAGAAGATGATCTCCTGGAAATATGTTCAGCCATTAGCCAGCGATCCCCAGAAAAAGAATCTGATACTCAACGTTACCTTGAGAAAGCTACACGAGCTACATCCTTCTGACCTGGCAGACATAATCGAAGATTTGGATCAGGAGAAAAGAACTGCGGTCTTTAAATCTCTGGATACACAGACTGCTGCTGAAACCTTAGAGGAAGTCGATCCGAAAATTCAGGCTTCTTTGATCGAGTCTGCTTCAGAAGAAAAAGCATCTGATATTTTAGAGGAGATGGCTCCGGATGAAGCGGCTGACCTTTTGGCTGATCTGCCAGAAGAGAAGAAAAGCAAGCTCATCCAGACCATGGAAAAGCCTCACCGTGAAAAGTTAGAGGAACTTTTGACTTTTGAGGAAGGAACCGCGGGCAGTATTATGACCAAAGATTTTATATCCATCCAGGATGATAAAACCATCAGCCAGGCGATCGACGAGTTCAGAAAAACCACCAATCCTTTAGAGACTATCGCATACTTATATGTGACTGATAAGGAGAATCGATTAGTAGGGGTTTTAACTGTCAGGCATCTGCTTTTGTGCGTGAATGAGGCCCCTTTATCCAAATTGATGAATACCAATCTGATTATGGTCAAGCCTGACGAGAGCGTCAAAGAGGTGGAGGAGATCTTTAAAAAATATAAGTTTATGGCAATCCCGGTGGTGGATGAGGAAAATCATCTTACCGGGATTATTACCCTGCGCGATGCAGTGGAATCAAAATACAAGGAATTTTAAACCAACTTATTGGTTGCATCAGGAATAGCTCCTGACGATTTTTCTACTGCTGGACTGAGGTCCTGACAGTACAAAGAGATATCAACTGGAGTATAAACCTTCAGGTTTATCACATTTTTCTAAAAGTAAAGCTGAAGCTTTACACTCCAAGAAACTAAGTTAGCTATGCCAAACTTTTTTAGATCCCGCTGGAAAACCCTCCTCATTTTCTTGGCAGTGGTAGGTCCGGGGATTATCACCTCCAATGTAGATAATGATGCAGGCGGTATAACTACCTACACCTTAGCCGGTGCCAATTATGGTTACGGTTTGCTCTGGTCTTTGATCCCGATAATGGTGGTTCTGGTGATAATCCAGGAAATGAGCGCCAGGATGGGAGTGGTGACCGGAAAGGGGCTTTCGGACCTTATCCGGGAAAGGTTCGGAGTCCGGATCACCTTCTATCTATTATTAGCCATACTTCTGACCAATTTCGGAAACGTGATTGCAGAATTCGCTGGAGTGGCTTCAAGCTTGGGTATAATTAACGTTCCCAAATACGTCTCGGTTCCCTTAGCAGCATTTTTTGTCTGGATTCTGGTGGTGAAGGGTTCCTACAGGTCAGTCGAAAAAGTATTTCTATGGGCTTGTCTTTTCTATGTAGCTTACATAGTATCGGGATTCCTTGCAAAGCCAGATTGGGGTTTAGTAACAAACGAACTTATCAAGCCTCGTCTGCAATTTTCGGTAGGAGCCCTGGGAATGATTATAGGACTGGTCGGAACGACTATTGCTCCCTGGATGCAGTTTTATCTGCAGGCTGCGGTAGTAGAAAAAAATATTAAAGTAAAAGATTACAAGCATTCCAGGGCAGATGTTATCCTGGGAAGTTTTATCGTTACGATAATCGCCGGGTTTATAATTCTCACCTGTGCGGCAACTCTTTTCAGAGCTGGGATTCCGGTTAACGATGCTGCAGATGCAGCTCTGGCTCTGGCACCTCTGGCAGGAAAATACTGCTCATACCTCTTCGCTTTCGGGCTTTTGAATGCCTCGCTATTTGCAGCTTCGATTTTGCCTTTGTCCACAGCCTTTTTGGTTTGTGAAGGTATGGGGTGGGAAAATGGAGTGAACAAGAAATTCTCCGAAGCGCCACAGTTTTACGGACTTTACTCGCTGCTTATTTTCTTTGGTGGCGGGATTATTCTTCTGCCCGGGATTCCTCTTTTACCGGTGATGTATATCTCTCAGGTGATAAACGGTATCGTTCTTCCGGTGCTTTTGATCTTCATCCTCGTATTGATAAACGACAAAAAGCTGATGGGGGAACACGTCAACAATCGGATTTATAATTTCCTCTCGTGGGCAACCGTAGTCGTGTTGATTTTGATGAGTCTTGGTTTGATAATTTCGATGCTAAGCTGATAATAGTCAATCGTCGAGATCCATTTTTGGAATTAACTGCGTAGAGACGCATAACATGCGTCTCTTTTTTTTCGTAGGGGCGTATTATATATAATATGCCCCCACGCTCCAAATGAAATGGGGACAGCTTAGATTGAGATAACGTAGGGGGGCTAGGGAAAACGCTACCTCAAATGGCTATCCCCATAATCAAAACTTTTATTGTTGAATCTAAACCATTTATGTCTTTTTACGGTTGAATTTGCCCTGATGCTTTTTAAAAATTATCGGGATTAATCTACAATCCTTTAACCAAGAAAAATTTCTTAATAATAACGGTTCTTAAATGTGGAGCCGACGGGAGTCGAACCCGTGACCTTTTGACTGCCAGTCAAACGTTCTCCCAACTGAACTACGGCCCCTTAAAACAAAGTTTAAAAGTTTAATAGTCTAATGGTTTAAGGGTAAAACCAAAAGACCAAAACAATAATAATAAGTTGAGGGAGCTTGTCAAGGAAAATCTGTCGGTCTTTTTGTCGATGTAGGTGCATGGAGTGCCGTGCCTCTACAATCATTTGAACTATTTTAGGAGAGGAGCTTTTCTCTCCCGCGAGCGACCTCACGGTTCGACGAGTTCATTGCCCTGAGCAAAAGCCGAGGAAAGGT
>DATKKH010000180.1:0-11211 GCA_035543035.1 Terriglobales bacterium
GCTTATGAATTTATGAAGACCCCCTGCTTTCTCAATTAATCTGTGACCAGGTCTCAGATAAAGATGATAGGTATTGCCTAAAATCAGCTCTGCTCCCAAATCCTCCATCTCTTTTGTGCACAGGGTCTTGATGGAAGCCTGGGTTCCAACGGGCATAAAGACCGGAGTATTGACTTGCCCATGAGTTGTCGACAGTAAGCCGATTCTGGCTGGTGACTTCTCATCCTGCTTTATTATCTTGAAATCGAAGCTGTTCAATCTTATCCTTTTTCTTTCCGGATGAATCCGTATCCCCCTAACCTTTTCGAAAGCCCTCCCCAGTATTCCTGAGCCTTGGTGCAGTAGACTAACGGCTTGAGCTTGTTTATGTCGGGACAATCATGCTTGTCCAAATATTCCTCATCCGCATGCGTGGCGACTATGTCTGCAATGAAGAGGTCATGCGAGCCTAATTCCAATATGTGCCTGACCTGGCATTCTAAATTTATCGGGCATTCTTTGATCAATGGAGCTTTGACTATAGAGCCGCTTATCGGTGTAAGATGAGCTTTTTCGAACTTATCAATATCCTTGCCTGAATAAGTTCCGCAGAAATCGGTCTGCTTCAAAAGCTCTTCAGTAGTCAGGTTGACCACGAATTCTCCGGATTTGGAGATGATGCCATGAGAAAACCTTGATTTGCGAATGCCTAAAGTGAGCATCGGTGGCTCGGAGCAGGCAACCCCTACCCAGGCAGCCGTGATGATATTCGGTTTATTATTTCCCCACTTGCAACTCACCATAACTGCCGGTAAGGGGATGAGCAGGGTTTGTGGTGTTAATTTCTTTTTAGCCATATATTCTCCTTTTTATTCAGCTAGTAGCTTGTAGCATGTAGCTGGTAGCTTTTGGTCTTAGCTGCAGGCTACTTGCTGCATGCTACCAGCTTCTTTTACTTGACTCCTTGACTCTTCGAATCCTTCTTCAGCAATGCCGTCAAGGCTTCCCTTAAAGTCCTGACTCCGGAAATCTGTATCTTGAAATTCTCCTTCAAATTCCTGAAATTACTTTCCGGGACTATGCATCTTTTGAAGCCAAACTTTTCCCCTTCTTTGATTCTTCTTTCGACCTGGCTTATTCCCCTTACCTCTCCACCCAAACCCACTTCACCCATAATCAGGGTATCATTTTTCACCGGGATGTTTTTGAAATTCGAGACCACTGCGGTAACAATTCCCAGGTCTATGGCCGGCTCATCGATCCAGACACCGCCAGCCACATTGATAAATACGTCAGTGGAAGAGACTCTGATATTCTCTCTTTTCTCCAGGATTGCCAAAAGCAGGGAAAGTCTTTTGTAGTCGATACCGGAGCAGACCCTCTGGGGCATCCCGTATACCGTAGGCGTGACCAGTGCCTGAAGCTCGACCAAAAGCGGCCTGGTTCCTTCCAAGGAGCAGACTACCACTGAGCCGGATGTTCCTTCTCCCATCTCGGATAAGAAAAGCTCGGAAGGGTTACTGACTTCGACCAATCCTCTTTCCTCCATCTGGAAAACACCGATTTCGTTGGACGAGCCAAACCGGTTTTTAACCGACCTTAAGATGCGGTAAGCATAATTTTTCTCACCTTCAAAATATAGAACAGTATCCACCATATGCTCCAAAACCCTGGGACCAGCCAGGGAGCCGTCTTTGGTAACGTGCCCTACCAAAAAGACAGCTATCCCTTTCCCTTTGGCGAAATTTATCAGTTTTGCAGCACATTCCCTGATCTGGGAGATGGAGCCGGGAGCACTTTCCAAATCAGGAGAAAAAGTAGTCTGGATAGAATCCACAACTGCCATAATCGGAGGATTTTGCTCCAAAGTCTCCAGGATCGAATCCAGATTAGTCTCAGTCAAAATATCGATTCTATCTGAATCTATTCCCATTCTCTGAGCACGCAGCTTGACCTGTTTTAGAGATTCTTCACCGGTAATGTAGAGAATCCTGCCTGAACTCTCCGCTACTCTCTGAGTCGTCTGCAGCAATAAAGTAGATTTTCCTATCCCCGGATCTCCGCCTACTAACACAGCAGAATCCCTGACAATCCCACCACCTAACACCCTGTCCAACTCACCGATTCCGGTTTTTATCCTATCCTCGCTTCCGAATCTCACCTGGCTTAAGGGGACTGGAGCGGAAATTTCACCCCTGGCATAGGATTTTTCTTTTTTCCTGGAGACTTTTTCCTCGACCAGACTATTCCAGGAGCCGCAGTCCGGACACTTTCCCATCCACTTGGGAAAACTGCTCCCGCAGTTCTGGCAGATGAAAACGGTTTTTAGTTTATCACTCACTGACATATGAGATTCTGTTTTGTCGCGTTGCCTCGTAGTGCGTCCGCCTTCGGCGGATCAGCCTCACTCCTGAGCGACCCTGAAAGGGTCGCACTACGAGAAACTACGTTGTGCATAATGCCCGACGCTACAAGCCCACAAACGTCCGACAGGAACGTCGGACGCTACGTTCCTCTACATCCCTCGGTATGCACCATACGGTGCATACCCTCGCTGCTTATTAATTTTCCTTTTTCCATCTTCCTTTTTATGTTAGTGTCGGTATCGGTCCCACGGACGATCCGTGAATAAACTGCTGGACCACTGGATCAGTAGAATTCCTGGTCTCCTCCGGCGTCCCTAACCAGATTATTTTCCCCTCATACAGCATTGCGACCCGGTCTGCGATTTTATAAGCCGAAACGATATCATGCGTAACCGCAATCGAGGTTATTTTAAGAGTATTGCGCAGGCTGATTATCAGCTCGTTAATCACGTCAGCCATAATCGGGTCAAGGCCAGTAGTTGGCTCGTCATACAGAACGATATCAGGGTCCATCGCAATCGCCCGTGCCAGACCAACCCTTTTTTTCATCCCTCCGGAAAGCTCAGCCGGCTTTAGATTCTCGACCCCGGCCATTCCCACCATTCTCAGCTTTTCCTTTACGATCTCGCTGATTTTCTCTTTGGTAAAGTCAGTGTGCTCTGACAAACCCAGACCGACATTCTCCTCCACAGTCATCGAGTCGAAAAGCGCAGCGCCCTGAAAGAGCATCCCGAATTTTCGGCGAAGATTGGACAGTTTCTTATAGCTGAAAGCTGTAATCTCTTCACCATCTATGAAAATCTGACCTTTATCCGGCTGCATCAACCCTATGATGTGCTTTAAAAGAACGCTTTTACCGCAGCCGCTTCTGCCCAGAATGACAATAGTCTCACCGGTGTTGATGTTCAGATCTACCCCGTTCAGGACCTGGTTATTTCCGAAACTTTTGTAAACTTCTTTTATCTCGATCATTTTAAGCTAGTAGCTATTAGCAAGTAGCTTGCAGCCTTTAGCTTCGTGCTGCAGGCTGCTTGCTACCTGCTTTTTTTCTATCCAAACAAAAACGACGCCAGTATATAGTCCGTTATCAAAATCAGCACGCTTGCTAAAACCACTGCCCGGGTGGTTGACCTGCCGACCCCTTCTGCACCGCCTGAGGTATTAAAACCCTGATAGCATCCGATAAGCGCGATTATCCCGCCAAAAGTCATCGCCTTGAAAAGCCCTCCCCAGACATCCCGCAGCCGAAAGAAAAGCTTAAGCCCGCTAAGAAATGTATAGGAAGAAACGTCAAGAAAAGTGGTACAGACCGCGAGCGCGCCCAAAATGGCGATGAAATCGGCAAAAATTGTCAGTACTGGAAGCATAATTAAGCCGGAGACAACCCTGGGAACGACCAGGTATTTGACCGGATCCAAAGCCAAAGTCTCCAGGGCATCGATCTGCTCTGTGACCTTCATCGTTCCAAGCTCTGCGGCAATTGCTGCTCCGACTCTGCCTGCAACTACCAGAGCGGTGAGAACCGGGCCTAATTCCATTATCACTGATTTTCCCACTGCGGTGCCAAGGTATCGCATGGGCACATAGTCGGAGAACATATAAGCACCCTGGACGCTTGTCACTCCTCCTGTGAAAATAGAGGTTACCAGAATCAAGGGAAGGGAATTGACCCCCATGAAAAGCATCTGCTCGGCTGTCAGGTGAAACCTTCTGAAAGCACCTGGCAGGTTTAAAAGGATACTCTTGATAAAAAGAGCAACCCCGCCCAGGTCTTCAAAAAACAGGGTGGTTTTTCTCCCAACCACCCTGAGGGGATTTTTCATCTTGAACAATTCGGTTTCTCCTATTCATTCATACAAGAGTCGAGTATTCATTAAAAGGGCGCTTCTCGGTGAAGCTCCAAATCTTCGAAACGCGCAAAATCCTTGATGAAGCTCAGAAACACGCTGCCCGTCGGGCCGTTGCGGTGCTTGCTCAGGATTATCTCTGCTAAATTTTCGCTCCCTTTTTTCTCGCCCAAGATTTCAATGGTATCTATCCCGTACATCTCTGGACGGTACACGAACATTACTACGTCCGCATCCTGCTCGATTGCCCCGGATTCTCTTAAATCTGCCAGGTTCGGTCTTCTTTCCCCTCCTCTTCTCTCGACTTCTCGGGAGAGCTGAGACAATGCCAGGACCGGAACGTTCAGGTCTTTAGCCAGCCCTTTTAAAGCCCTGGAGATGGTGGAGATTTCCTGCTGGCGGTTTTCAGAGCCTTTGGGACCCTGCATCAGCTGAAGATAATCCAGGATTATCAGTCCCACGTCCTCTTTGGCTTTCAAACGCCGGGCCTTGGCTCTGGTTTCCAGGATGCCGATGCTGGGGGTATCATCTAAGAATATCCTGGCTTCGGAGAGCGGCCCTGCGGCAATCGAGAGTTTTTCCCATTCATGGTCCGAGAGCTTGCCGGTCCTCATCCGGTGAGAGGAGATCCTGGCACGCGAGCAGAGCATCCGGTTGGCTAACTGGTTTTTCGACATCTCCAGGCTGAAAATCGCCACCGGAACTTTCTGCTCGATTGCCACGTACTCGGCAATCGATAAGCTGAACGAGGTCTTCCCCATGGAAGGTCTTCCTGCAACGACTACCAAATCAGCAGGCTGCAAACCGGCTGTCAGGCTGTCCAGATCCTTGAAACCTGTAGGCAGACCGGTTATCTGCCCTTCTTTCATCTTATCTATTTCTTCAAAAGTATGGGGCAGGATTTCCCCTAAATGCAAAAATCCAGGCTTAATTCTTTTCTCCGAGATGTCGAAGATTTTCTGCTCGGCGCTGTCTAAGAGATCATCTACTTCTTCGGTCAAATCATAACAGCGCGTGATAATCTCGGTCGTTGACTGGATCAGCTTCCTCAAAGTTGCCTTTTCTAAGATTATTCTGGAGTGGTATTCGATATTAGCTGAAGTTCCTATGATGTCAGTCAGGTCCAGAAGAGCTGTTCTGCCCCCGATTTCCTCTAACTGGTTTCTTTTGGAAAGCTCCTCAGCCAAAGTGAGCAGGTCAACCGGCTGGTTGCGGTCGTATAAGGAAACCATTGCGGAGAATATTTTGGCATGAGCAGGCTTATAAAAGCAGGAATCGTCGATCACTTCAATAGCCCTGCCAATAGCCTCCCGGTCCAGAAGCATCGCCCCTAAGACCGACTGCTCCACGTCCAGAGCCTGGGGAGGCAGTTTTTCTGTTCCAATCAATTTCTCGTTCATAGTTGTCTTTCCCCTGCCTACTGTCTACTACCTACTGTTTGCTTATTTTATCATATTCCGCCCTCAATAACTTCACATCCTCCCAGGTATCCTTTTTGAACTGGGGGTATCTTAAAAGGGCGGCCGGATGATAAGTCACCAAAAATTTTATGCCCTGGTAATCGTGAAATCTTCCCCTGAGACGGTTCAAAGGCGTATTGGTTTTCAGAAGAGCCTGAGCCGAGATCCTGCCCAGGGCACAGATCAGTTTCGGCTTGATCAGTTTTATCTGCTCGATAAGATATGGCTCGCACAGCTCGATCTCTTCCGGCAAAGGATCGCGATTCTCCGGCGGCCGGCACTTGAGGATGTTGCCGATATAGACTTCCTCTCTTTTGAAATCAATCGCAGTCAGGATTTTATTCAAAAGCTGACCTGCCCTGCCGACGAACGGCTCTCCCTGCAGGTCTTCGTCCCTGCCCGGAGCCTCGCCGATGAACATTACATCTGCCTTACTATCACCTACGCCAAAGACGAAATTTGTCCTGCTCTTGTGCAGATGGCATTTCTGGCAATTTTTAATCTTGTTATAAAATTCCTTAAGACTATTTTTACCGGTATCTTTTTTCAATTCGATTTTGAAGTTCGAAGGAAGTTTAACTTCATCCAGACCCAATTCCTTCTGCTGTTTCAGATATTTTTTGGTTAAGGCAAAAACCTCAAGCATCTGAATATATTTGTCTTCCATGTTCTAAAAGAAGGTAGTAGGTCATAGGTAATAGGTGGTAGGGACCCCACCTCCTATCACCTACAACCTATGACCTTTTAAGTAATTTTCCCACCCTGTCAAAAATCTTTTCAGCCAACTCTTTTTTTGACATCAAGGGGAGTTTTTCCACTTTCCCTTTTTTATCTATCAAAGTAGCTATGTTTGTATCAACTTCAAAACCCGCTCCCTGAAGATTTGGATTATTTACCACGACAAGGTCAAGATTCTTGTCTATGAGCTTGGCTCTGGCATTTTCGATTTCATCTTCGGTCTCCAGTGCGAAACCGACCAATATTTTCCTTCCCTTATTCCTGCCGACCTCTCTCAGAATGTCAGGTGTAGGTTTGAGCTTCAAATCCAGATCAGCCTGTTGTTTTTTTATTTTTCCGAAAGAAACCTTTTCCGGCGAAAAGTCGGAAACCGCAGCCGTCATAATTACGACATCAGATTTGACCAGATGTTTTTTGACTGCCCTGGACATCTCCTGAGCAGTTCTCACCTTGAACAGATTTATACCTGGAGAGCAGTCCAATCCGGATGGCCCGCTGATGAGAATTACTTTAGCTCCTCTGGCAAAAGCCTCCTCTGCAATTGCAAAACCCATCTTGCCGGTAGAACGGTTCGAAAGAAATCTGACTGCATCGATCGGCTCCTCGGTCCTGGAAGCGGTGACCAGAATCGATTTGCCACTCAGATCTTTTTTTTCGCTAAGGAGTTTTACGACTTCATTCAGGATCTCCTCCGGCTCAGCCATTCTTCCCTTGCCAACATCGCCGCAGGCTAAATCGCCGACTCCCGGCTCGATGAATTTATATCCCAGTTTTCTTAGCTTCTCCATATTTTGCTGGCAGATCGGATTTTCGAACATGTTCACGTTCATCGTGGGTGCAAAAACTACTGGAGCTTTGGTCGAGCTTATGACTGTGGTGAGTATATCGTCCGCAATCCCTGAGGAAACCTTTCCTATCAGGTTGTAAGTCGCTGGAGCCACCAGGAGCAAATCAGCCCATTTTGCCAGACTGATATGCCTGGTCCCGACCATCCTTCGCTCCGGGAACATTTCGGTGATGACTTCCTTCTCGGAAAGGCACTCCATTGTCAGCGGAGTAATAAATTTCATCCCGGACTGGGTCATAATCACCTGAACCTCCGCACCAGCTTTTTTCAATCTTCTGCACAGCTCAGCCGACTTATAAGCCGCAATCCCACCGGTTATGCCCAGAATTATTTTTTTGCCCTTCAGCATGTTCGGATTTTCTTTTGACTTTTACTTTTTTAACCCCTGCGTCGAGCTTGAAGAGTTACACAACAATTTCTCGCAAGGCTGAAGCCTTCCCTACGGTTTTCTCTCTTTAGCTGCATGCTACATGCCACCTGCTACCTGCTTTCTTATATTCCTTCCTGGTCCGCCCACAGAAAATCTGCAGCCTGTTCCCTGATATTGCTGTCTGAGAATAAGAGTATATTAGCCAGATTCTTGACAGTCTGGATTTCTATCTTTTGCTTTCCTAAGGCCAGAGATTTCTGGATTAAAAGCTCTATTTCGTTGCCGTCTAAAACTCCTAATTCTTCCATTTGATACAAGAATCCGTAGCTTTCCGGGGTGAAATTTTCATCCTTAAAACCCTTGAGCCAGGAACAGAGATTGCATTTCTCCTTATGAGGTCTTAAGAATTTAGGCAGTCGGCTTAAAAACCAGAGATAAGCTCTCTTTATCTCGTTCTCTGAAAACCCCAATTCCCTCAAATCCTTCAGGGCTTCTATCAGATTCCCTACTTTGCTCTGGTCGTCCTTGACGTATTGGGCTAAGTAGATGACAATGTCAATTGCTTTGTTCTCAGGATTTTCCATTGAATTCACCTCGGAGACAATTTATGAAATAAATAACGAAAATCAAGAAAAAAACGTCCGACGCAAAGGTCGGACGCTACGAACTTTCGATTGGGTGGCACCCTCAAAAAGGCTGAAGCCTTGCCCTACGACCAAATAAGCGACCCTAAAAGGGTCGCGCTACGAAAAGAACTAGTGTCTGAAGTGTCTGATGCCGGTGAATACCATGGCGATCCCGTGTTCATCTGCTGCTTTTATGACCTCAGGGTCACCTTTGGAGCCGCCAGGCTGGATAATCGCTTTAACCCCGGCTTTAGCCGCCTCATCTATCCCATCCCTCATCGGGAAAAATGCATCTGATCCCAAAACCGAGCCTTTGGTCCTTTCCTTTGCCTTCATGGCTGAGATAACGACCGAATCAACGCGGCTCATCTGGCCTGCACCAACTCCGACTGTTTTTTCTCCCTGCACCAGGACGATTGCATTGGACTTGACATGTTTGGCAACTTTCCAGGCAAACAGCAATGACTTGATCTGATCCGGTGATGGCTTAACCTGGGTAACAACTTTTAATTCACTTTCCTTGGTCTCGTATTCATCTGCATCTTGCAGCAGTGCACCGCCTTTTATCATCTTGTAAACTTTCTGCCCGGTCAGTTTCCCCTTTAATAAATCCGGGCAGGCTAAGAATCTCCGATTTTTCTTTTTGAACAAAAGCTCTAAGGTATCTTTCTCATATCCCGGAGCAAGCACGCATTCCACGAAAAAAGTCTCGTCGATTTTTTTGGCAGTTTCTATATCCACTACCCGATTCAACCCGACAATGGAGCCAAAAGCCGAGACCGGGTCTGAGGCTAAAGCATCTTCGTAGGCTTGAGCCAGAGTATCGGCACAGGCAGCCCCGCAGGGATTATTATGTTTAAGGATGCAGACAAAAGGTCTCTTGAAATCCTCGATCATATTCAAAGCCGCATCCAGATCCACGATGTTGTTATAGGAAACTTCCTTGCCGGATAGAATCTGGGAGGTCGATATGCTCGCCCCGGAATATCCGGGCAGTTTGTAGAGTGACGCTTTCTGATGAGGGTTCTCCCCGTATCGCAGGTCCTGAACTTTGTCATAAGAGAGACTCAGATGAGCTGGGAAATCTTCTGCCTTTTTTGGCTTTTTCTCGAAGTAATCGGCAATCGCGCTGTCATAATGAGCAGTATGCTTGAAAGCCTCCAGAGCCAGATTATATCTGGTCGAAGCAGAGAGATTTCCCTTATTTTCTTTTAACTCCTGGATTATCTTGTCATATTTATCAGGGCAGGTGATTATCGCCACATAATTATAATTTTTTGCTGCTGCGCGGATGAGACTTACCCCGCCGATATCGATATTCTCCACTGCTTCGGCCTCTGACACTTCCGGTTTTGCGATGGTCTTTTCAAAAGGATAAAGATTAACCGCCACCAGGTCGATCAGTTTTATTTTTTGCTCCCTGACTTCTTTTTTGTGTTCCTTGTCCTCCCGCAGTGCCAGTATTCCTCCGAAGACTTTCGGATGCAGAGTTTTTACCCTGCCGCCCAAGATCTCCGGGAACTCGGTGAAGGAGGAAATCGAAACCGATTTGATCCCGTTCTTCTTAAGCTCGTTTAAGGTTCCTCCAGTTGAGATTATCTCGATCTTCAGCTCAGTAAGCCGGCGAGCAAAATCCACCAGTCCGGTCTTGTCCGAAACGCTGATCAAAGCTCTTTTGATTTTGAATGTTCCTTTTTCTTCCATCAAGTCTGACCTCTTTTTAGTTTAGTTGATTAATCTTTTCAAAGCCTCTTCATATTTTTCTTTGGTTTTGATGATTACTTCCTCCGGCAGATCGGGTACAGGCGGTTTTTTGTCCCACCTTATCTTTTCCAGATAATCCCGGACGAACTGCTTGTCAAAGCTGTCCTGAGGCCTGCCCGGAGAATAAGCCTGTTTGGGCCAGAAGCGGGATGAATCCGGAGAGAGTATCTCGTCGATCAGGATTACTTTGTCATTCTGGAAACCGAACTCGAATTTGGTATCCGCAATTATCATCCCTTTTCTCTCGGCATAATCCGAGCACTTCTGATAAATGGCAAGGCTTTTCTCCTTGAGATATTCGGACAGGCTCGGACCTAATTCCTTTTTCATCTCTTCAAAGGAGATGTTCAGATCGTGCCCGCTTTCGGCTTTAGTGGACGGAGTGAAAATTGGAAAAATAAGCTTGTCCGATTCCCTGAGATTATCCGGGAAAATGTGTCCCAACAGCTCGACCCTGCCTTCCTCTGATGACGCTGTTTTCTCACTATACTCCTTCCACAGGGAGCCGGAAATATACCCCCTGACCACGCATTCCACATCAATCCTTTTGGCTTTTTTGACCAGCATTGAGCGGTCTTCCAGAATTTCCCGGTATGGATGTAATTCCTTGGGATAATCGTCTACTTTAAAGGCAATCAGATGATTATCGATCAAATCCCGAACCAGTTCAAACCAGAACAACGACATCTTTGTGAGAACTTTCCCCTTTCCCGGAATCCCGTTAGGTAAAACCACATCAAAGGCGGAGATGCGGTCTGTTGCAATTATCAGGAGCTTGTCTTTCAGGTCATAGACATCCCTGACCTTTCCCTTGGCGAAAAGCGGGAATTCTTTGATCTTCGTTTCGATTAAAGCTTTTTCCATTTTATTACCTTAAGTGATAGTTTAAAGAGCGCGCCTAATTTATTTTACTGCTTGATGTAACTCCGGTTGTCTTTTATCTCGATCCGGCCCTCTGCAAAAAGCTGAATAGCTTTTTTATAGGTATCATGCTCGATTCTGAGAACTCTTTCGGCTAAGCTTTCCGGGGTGTCGTCATCTTTGACCTCGACTGGTTTTTGCATGACGATTGCACCGTGATCATATACCTCATCCACGATATGAACCGTAACCCCGGTGATCTTAACCCCGGATTTTATTACCGCCTCGTGCACGTGAATGCCATACATCCCCGGCCCGCCAAAATGAGGAAGCAGTGCCGGGTGAATATTCAG
>DATKKH010000181.1:0-13344 GCA_035543035.1 Terriglobales bacterium
TTTTCTGTCCGGGATGTCTTGATATAGTATATCTTTCGTCAAAAACCTTTTAATCTTTAGTTGGTCAGAATTAGGCTACATCTACCTCCGGGATCAACTCATCTGGTTTTTATCGAATCCGAGAGCACCCAGGGATAATCCACTTTTATCCGGTCGAGTATTTCTTTTGATTTGACCTCGTCTTTTAAATCGGTCTTATAGACTCCCCAGAGTAAAAGCAGGGCATTCAGCCCGGCATCGGTGCCTGGATATTTCCCTGCGATTTTTTGCAAAGAAGGGACTGCATTTTTCCAGTCCTTTTGCAGCAGGTAAAGCTTTGACTTTTGGAGCTCTATCGAGGAGACAAAAGGTTTATCCTTATATTTATTTTGAAGTTCTTCATAATAACTGATTTCTTTTTCAAAATACTCATTAGCTAAGGTTTTGTCTCCCTTTTGATAATAAGCTACTATCCTCAAAGGTGCTTCCAGCCCCTCAGGAGTCAGAGAATAATTTATCTTCAACCAGTCGTATTCATTTAAGGCACGGTCCCAGTCACCTGTATTTTCGTAGATCTGAGCAATCAGGTACTGGGAGGTTGCAATGAAATTGCCTTCTGAAGGAAAAAACTTTTTAACCTTGGAAAGTACCTCTTTGGCTTTGGGGTAATCTTTCTTCTGGAAATAGACCATCCCGGTTTTCATCTGAGCCTCAGCTTTGGAGGAAGAATCAGCGTTGGAATCCAGAATCCGGCTGAAAGTCGCAAGTGAGCTCTTTTCGTCCTTGAGCTCATCAAAATAGATGTTGCCAATCTGCAGCAGAACTATGGGAGGAGTCTGTCCAGTAGAGTCTTTTGCACTCTCCAGAATTCCCAAAGATTCTTTCCAGAGGTTCTGAAGCTGATATGAACCTGCCAGATTCAGACAGGCGACAAAAGAAACCTGGGTATTGGGATAAGAGCTAATCAGGTTCTGGTAATAACTCCTGGCAAAATCGAATTCGGCATTCCTGCTTTCTTTTTCGTCTGTCCCAGAATAAAGTCTAATCAGATGATTGGGAAGTGAAAAGAGGTTCTGATCAGGCAAGCTTTTCTTCATAACCGGAGGATAATTTTCTAAAAGCCGGTGGTAAGTTTCCACTGCTTTTTCTTTCTGATTTTTCATTTCATAAATTCGCCCCAGGGTCAAAAGTGCAGTTTTATTCTGGGAAATACTTTTAGGATAATTCTCCAGCACCTTTTCACAGGATACTTCAGCAGAATCAAGATTTTTCTGCATCATATAAAGTTCAGAGATCCTTAACTGAGCAGAAGAGGCTATATCTGAAATTTCCTGGGCCAAAGATGTCTTGGGAAAAAGAGAAGATAACTCGATTACCTTCTGGAAGGATTGGATAAGCTTTTTGAAATCCTCTGGAGTGGCCGCCTTGAGATTCAGGGATAGGATTCCCCTCATCCTCTCGGAAGCGTAGAAACTTTTTTCCATCTTATAACGGAGGGTGATATTCTCCTGATTCGAGCACGAAGAGATGAAATAAAAAGAGAAAGCTGACAGGAGAATCAGGGGAAAAATCAAAGATTTCCCAAAATAAAACCCGTGGATGAATTTTCGTTTCAAATTCGATTTCTCCTCTTGGTTCAAAGTTTCGTGGGCAGACACAGGGGTCTGCCTCCACGACTGCCATGCAAGGCTAAAGCCTTGCCCTACTTTCTTTCATACGGTCACGAGCAAAGAATCATGCTCACGCCTTTTCACTTGAACCCTCGACCCCTCGAATCCTTGAACCCTTTTTTTTATAGATTTTCCCTCATCGCGCAAAATTCCCCGCACATGCCGCATTTTCTATAATCTGCCGGGATCCTGCCTCTTTTTTCCCTTGTCTTTTCAGGATCAAGACTTAGCGCCATCATTTTATCCCATTCGAACGATTTGCGCGCCTTTGAGATCTCCTCATCTATGTTTCTGGCTCCTTTCACCCCTTTGGCAATATCAGCTGCATGTGCAGCTATTCTTGAGGCGATAATCCCGTCTCTGACATCTTCCAAGCTCGGCAGGGTCAGGTGTTCGGCTGGCGTGACGTAGCAGAGAAAATCAGCTCCACACGCTCCTGCAATGGCACCACCGATGGCAGAGACTATGTGGTCATAACCTGGAGCGCAATCTATGACCAGAGGTCCTAGGACATAAAAAGGGGCTTCTTCACACAGCTTCTTCTCCAAAAGCACGTTGGCTTCTATCTCCTGAATAGGCACGTGACCGGGACCCTCAACCATTGCGAAGACACCCCTTTCCCTAGCCCTTTGAACCAATTCACCCAAGACTAAAAGCTCATCGATTTGAATCCGATCAGTAGCATCGGCAATCGAGCCGGGTCTTAAGCCGTCCCCTAAGCTCAATGTGGCATCATAGGTTTTTGCCAGATCCAGAAGTTCATCATAGTATTCATACAGAGGATTTTCCCTTTGATTTTTTCCCATCCAGCGGGAAAGGAACGAACCACCCCGGCTGACGATTCCGGTCAGTCTTTTCTTTTTGCCAATCGTCTCCAGGGCTCTTTTGGTCAGACCGCAATGAACAGTGAGGAAATCCACTCCGGTTTCCAGATGATCTTGTATGACTGAGAAAAGGTCATCTTTTGTCATCTCCTCCGGACTTCTTCCCTCCTTAGTCAAATTACAGACGGTCTCATAGATCGGAACTGTTCCTACCGGGATAGTAGATCTTCTTACAATCTCGATCCTTAAATCCCTTATATCCCCTCCAGTGGAAAGGTCCATCACTGCGTCAGCCCCATACTTAATCGAAACCTCCAATTTCTTCAATTCCAGGTCAAAATCCACAAAATCGGGCGAGGTGCCAAGATTGGCATTGACTTTTGTCCTCAGCCCTTTGCCTATCCCGACTGGATTAGAATTTTGATGCAGACGGTTTTTGAGAATGACCACTCTTCCAGAACTGATATTCTCTTTCAAGGAATCAAGAGGTACCCTTTCCTCAAAAGCGACCTTTTCAAGCACTTCTCTTCTTAAGGATTCAACCTCAATCATGTATCTTTCCACCTTTCAATGATTTTAAAACTAATCACTAAAATAAATATAGTTCTATCGATAATACGTTAATACCCGCTATACCTTTTGTCAAGGAATAAATCAGCAGGTAAATAAGGGTTCAAGGATTCGAGGAGTCAAGGGTTCGAGTGGTAAAGGAGCTTGCAGCCCAAGTGTCGGGGTTCAAAATTATGAATCCAGCAACATCAATTCCAATGTAAAAATTACTGGCTAAACATCTTTTTTTGAGTTATATTTCAATTGAAGATTTTTTCAGAAAAAGGAGAAAACTATGAGTAACATAAGGGTCATCCCTAACTCGGATGTGTCCAAGGTCACGTTTCATTCCGTTCCGGACAGACCCGGAATTGCCGCGGAGATCTTCGGCTTTTTAGGTGAGCTTGGTTTCAACGTAGAGCTGGTGGTTTCGACGACCACCGAACCAGGGAAGAGCAACATCTCTTTTGTTATATCACGTAAGGAGCTTCCCTCCCTTCTCGGAGTTTTTAACACCCTTAAGAATAAGGTCCGAACCGAGGAGATTACGCACGATGAGAACATTGCCTTAATCTCCATTACCGGACACGGCTTTTCAGAACAGCCCGGCATAGCCGGCAGGGTTTTTAAGACACTCTCCAAGGCCGGCATAAATCTGGATACCATCTCCACCTCTCTGCATGCCATCACCTGTGTGATAAAGGAAAACCTCCTGCCTGAAGCTCAAAAGGCACTGGAAGAAGAATTCAGAACGGAATAAGGCAAAGCTCAAAGGCTTAAACGCTCAAATGATCAAAATTCGAGACTTTATGGGTGGACCTATGTGTCTGCCCAATTTTATAATTTAAGCAAGTGCTTTTGAAAAAATCAAATAATGATGAAGGAAAGGATTTTCAGCGGTAAGAAAATCGTCCTTATTCAGGGCGATGTAACCGATTCGGAGACTGATGCCATAGTCAATGCAGCCAATAATCACCTGTGGATGGGTGCTGGCGTAGCAGGAGCAATAAAAGCAAAGGGTGGAGTTGAGATTGAGAAAGAGGCAATGGCAAAAGGACCAATTCAGGTCGGCGAAGCGGTGGTGACTTCTGCCGGAAAATTAAGAGCGAAGTATGTAATCCATGCAGCAGTTATGGGTCAGGATTTACAGACAAGTGAAAAATATATTAGAGATGCTACATTGAATAGCTTGAAAAGAGCTGAAGAGTTGAAGTTGGCCTCAATCGCTTTTCCTGCCTTAGGAACAGGAGTAGGAGGGTTTCCTATTGATATGTGTGCGGAAGCGATGATAAATACAGCAGTAAAATTCCTTATCGAAATAAAATCTGTTAAAAAAATTCAATTTGTTCTATTCAGAAAACGAGATTTCGATATTTTCAATTCAGTCATGGAAAAAGTATCAGTTTAAGTAAACGGCAGGGGGACCCGTTGGGTCGCCCCTACAAAAACAACTCGTCGGGCATATAGCCCGACGCTACAATCTTTGGTGGGTCAGGCATCCTGCCTGACCGAACAGACAAGATGTCTGTTCCACCGATGACGCTACATAAAAAACCGCCCGACACGATGGTCGGGCGCTACGGGCTTTTCCCCCCTTGAACTTTTGAACGATTTGACCTTTGAACCTGCTTTCGGAGTGCAAGAGCTGGCTCTTGCATTTTCCAAGTATCAGCCTCAAGGTCAAATTCGACAAGCTGATGCGTTCCTTTTTATCCCCCTAAATATGCTTCTTTCACCTGCTGGTTATTAGCCAGGTTCTGAGCAGTATCCTCTAGGACTATTCTTCCTGTCTCCAGCACATATCCCCGGTGAGCAATCTGCAAAGCCATATGGGCATTCTGCTCGACCAGGAGAATAGTAGTTCCCTGCTGATTGATTTCGAGAATGGTATTGAAAATAGATTTCACCAGTATGGGAGCCAGGCCTAAAGAAGGCTCGTCTAAAAGAAGAAGTTTTGGATGGGACATCAGGGCTCTGCCTATAGAGAGCATCTGCTGCTCTCCCCCGCTCAGGGTTCCGGCACTCTGCTTTATCCTCTCTTTGAGTCTGGGGAAAAGAGTAAAGGCTCTCTCCAGGTCTTTTTTTATTCCTTCTTTATCCTTTCTGCAATAAGCCCCTAATTCCAGGTTTTCCAGGGTGGAGAGATTGGGAAAGATTTTTCTCCCTTCAGGCGCCTGTGAAATTCCTAATTCGACGACCTTATGAGGTAGGAGCCGGTCAATCCTCTTTTCTCCGAAAGTGATCGTTCCGCTTTTTGGCTTCAGAAGTCCGGAGATAGTATTGATGGTGGTTGATTTTCCTGCGCCATTAGCGCCTATCAGGGTTACTATCTCTCCCTTTTTAATGTGAAAGGAGATACCCTTCAAGGCATTAATCGCTCCATAGTAGACATTAAGCGAATCGATCTCCAGTATTTTTGAATCTTCGATCATAGTTCCATTTGCGTCGTTGCGAGACCCCGAAGGGGGCGAAGCAATCCGTTTATTTCATATGTGAAGGGATTGCTTCGTCGGTCAAATGACCTCCTCGCAATTACTTTATCTTTTCATCTTCCTTTTTCCGTTTTCCATCTTCCTTATTTTTCTATTTCATTTCTTCCCCTAAATACGCCTCGATCACTTTCGGGTCTTTTTTTATTTTCTCTGGTGGACCTTCGGCTATTTTGACCCCGTAGTCCAAGACCACAATTCTTTCACAACAGCCCATAACCACTCTCATATCATGCTCGATTAGAAGAATGGTCAAATCGAATTTTTTTCTGGCATCTTTAATCAGATTTGTAAGGGACTCGGTCTCATGGGGATTCATGCCTGCAGTTGGCTCGTCCAGTAGTAGAAGTTTCGGCTCGGTTGCCAAAGCCCTGGCTATTTCCAGTCTCCTTTGTTGACCATAAGGAAGATTACTTGCTTTTTCATCTTTTAGAGAATCTATTCCAAATATTTTCAGTAAATTCATCGACCTTTGGATCAGCTCATCTTCCTCTATTTCAAATTTCCTGCTGCGAACAACGGAACTGAACATTCCCTCTTTAGAATGCAGGTGACAGGCGGTCTTGACGTTATCCAGCACCGCGAGATTCTGAAATAATCTTATATTCTGAAAAGTTCTTCCTATCCCGTATGAGGTTATCTGGTATGGTTTTTTGCCATTCAGTTTTTTACTCTGAAATATAATATCTCCAGCTGTCGGATAGTAAACGCCAGTGATGAGATTGAACAGCGTGGTTTTGCCAGCTCCATTAGGACCGATCAATCCCACCAGCTCTCCATTTTCCATAGACATATCCAGCCCATCGATAGCCTTCAGGCCTCCGAAATGTATGGAACAATTTTTTATATCAAGAATAGACATTTTATCCTGGATATTTTTTAGTCATTGTGAGCCCGCAGATCGAAGCAATCCCCTGATCTTTGGATAGATTGCTTCGTCGTTCAAATGACCTCCTCGCAATGACAGTTTTTTTCTTTTTTTATTTCTCAGACTTTTCCACGAAGTTCCCGCTCCGGTCGATAAAACCCCACCTGTCACCAAGCTTCACTCCTGCCAGCCCCTCGGAAAATATCCCCGCAAAATCGAACTGCGGCTGGATTAGCATTTTTCCGGTCTTGTTTATATATCCCCACTTCTTGTCAATTAACACCGGTGCCAGCCCTTCGGAAAAGGGAAAGGCAGAATCATATTTCAGGGCTATGACTATCTTTCCGGTTTTATCGATAAAACCGCACTTGCCGCTAATTTCGACCATTGCCAGCCCTTCGGTAAAAACACCTGTGTCTTTGAACTGGGGATGGATCACGATATCTCCGGTTTTATCGATATAGCCCCATTTTTTCTCGATTTTTACTCCTGCCAGCCCTTCGGAAAAAGGCGAAACGTCATCGAATCGAGGCTCGATCACCATTTTGCCGGTTTTATCAATATAGCCATACTTATCTCCATATTCTTTCTGAACCGCTGCTAGCCCTTCTGAGAAAAGCCAGGCAAAATCGAATTGGGGATAAATAACCATTTTCCCATTTTTATCTATGAACCCCCACTTGCCACCCATTCTCACACCAGCAAACCCTTCGGCAAAATCACCTACAAAATTGTATTCCGGTTCAATTATGATCTTACCGGTTTTGTCGATAAAACCCCATTTTCCTCCGACTCTAACTCCTGCAAACCCCTCTGAAAAACGGTCGACCAGTTCGAATTGGGCAGGTATTACTACCTCCTCGGTTTCGTCGATAAAACCGTACTTGTCTCCGATTTTCACCACCGCCAGCCCTTCAAAGAATCCTCCCACATAATCATATACCGGTTTTTCAGTTTGTCCTCCTCTTTCACCAGGTTCAATCTGAGCCAGGTTTCCGGATGAAGGTATCGGCTCAGCAGACAGAGTACCTATCTGAGCATCATCTATCTTACTGATATAACCCCATTTCCCATTCTGTTCAACTGGAAATGTCTGGGTTGACTCTCTATTCTCCAGATCCCGGCTAAACGATATTGTCGCAAAAATAGTAAAAAAAATTAAGAGATGATATAATGTTTTCATTTTATTTCCTCACTTGATCTTCATTTCTATTTGGACCAGTCCTGCCTCATCCGACAGAGACGTCGGACGCTACGAACTTGACCCCTTGATTTCTCGAATCCTTTCTCAATCATTGCGCCGCCTCTTTTTCTTTTCTACTGAACAAGCTTTTGATCCACTGGATGCTGAACTCGCGCAAGCCAAAAATCCCCTGTGGTCGGGTAAGCATCAGGATTATCAGGATAAGAGAATAAATCACCATCCGGTAATCCTTGACCACCCTCAAAAATTCCGGAAGAATCGTCAGGATAATCGCTGCCAGGATCGAGCCGGTGATACTTCCCATCCCTCCTAAGACCACCATAATGATTATTTCGATCGAGCGCATAAAGGTAAAGCTGTTGGTGTGCAGATACATCAGGTAATGCCCAAAAAGCCCTCCTGCGATTCCTGCGAAAAATGCGCCGATGACAAAAGCGTAAACTTTGTAAAAGGTAGTATTGATCCCCATTGCCTCTGCAGCTACTTCGTCTTCCCTGACCGAGAGAAACGCGCGTCCGTGCGTAGAATTAATCAGGTTTCGAATCACGACCACAGTCAACAGCATAAAAAACAAAACCCAGAAAAGATTGGTGTAACCGGGGATGTCTGCAAACCCCCTGGCTCCTCCAACTGCATCGATATTCAAAATCACGACCCGGATTATCTCGCCAAAACCCAGCGTTGCAATTGCTAGATAATCTCCTTTAAGCCTCAGAGAGGGGATCCCTACAATCAGCCCTGCCAGAGCGGCTAACCCGCCTCCCAGGGTAAGGGCGAAAATGAAGATGACCGATTTTGCCAGCCAGGGGAAAAGTAAAATGGAGCTTAAACTCGGGACCAAATTTCTTCCGAAATAATAGGTGAAAAATGCAGAGGTGTAACCACCAATTGCCATAAAACCGGCATGCCCGATGGAGAACTGCCCAGTAAATCCATTAATGAGATTCAGACTGACAGCTAGTATAATGTTAATCCCGATAAGGATCAATATCTGGAAAAGATAAGGATTCATCCGGGGAGGAAGGTAATAGTTTACCAGGAGCAGGAACCCCAGGACTATGATTATGGAGATGATTTTCTTAAACTGCATATATCGGTATTCGCTTTTGGCTATTAGCTGTTCGCGATTTGTTTTTCACGCTTAGTTTTGACTGTCAAACATGGCATTGCGAAGAGAGGAGCAACAAAGCAATCTTCTTAAAATGAACGGACTGCTTCGCCCTTCGGGCTCGCAATGACAGTTTTTTTCCATCTTCCTTCTTCCATCTTCCTTTTTCCATTTACTTTAAACTTTTTCTCCCGTAAATCCACCCAATAATCCAGAAGGTTTGAAAAGCAATATCAAAATCAGGATGGCAAAAGCGATGGCATCTCTGTAAGTCGAGGATAAATAACCAACCACCATCACCTCGGCAATCCCCATTATCATTCCGCCTAACATCGCTCCGGGGATGTTTCCAATCCCTCCCAGGACTGCTGCGACAAAAGCTTTAATTCCCGGCATTATTCCCATCAAAGGCTCTATCTTGGGATTGGTCAGACCAACCAGGATGGCAGCAGCCCCAGCCAGGGCCGAGCCTAAAACAAAAGTAATGGAGATGATCCGATCAACTGATATCCCCATTAAGGAGGCAGCCTCCCGGTTAAAAGAAACCGCGCGCATGGCCTTGCCGGTTTTTGTTCTCATGACAAAAAGTTGTAAAGATGCCATCAAAAACAAAGACACTGCCAATACAATCACCTGCTGGTTGGTCAGAATGATCCCACCGCTTGAGATTACATCTTTTTTGGCGATTATCTGAGGAAAGAATTTTGGGTCCGCTCCGAAAATAAGTTGTCCGGCATTTTCCAGGAATAAAGATACCCCGATGGCTGTGATGAGTGCGGTTAGACGGGGTGCTTTTCTCAAAGGTTTGTATGCACCTCTTTCGATCACGAAACCAAGAATGCCACAGCAACCCATAGCTAACAGGAAAACGGCTACCGCTCCGAAAATAGTCGGTTCTTGAGCCAGACCCAGCCATTTAACGGCAAAGAAACCGGCAAAGGCTCCCACCATATAGACATCCCCGTGGGCAAAATTAATCAGCCTCAGAACCCCGTAGACCATGGTATAACCCAGGGCAATCAGGGCATAAATCGAGCCCCAGGCGATGCCGTTGATCAACTGTTGGAGGAACTCTGACATATCTAATTTAAAGGAAGAAGGAAAATGGAAAAAGGAAAATTCTTAGTTGATATTCCTTTTCAAGGATAAAATCAAAGCACCTAATTGCTCAGAAGTCTGAATTAATTCAGACTTAAGCAATTTTGAGATTTTCACATCCAGGTAACCCAAATCGGCTGCAATGACTAACTGGCTTCTCAACTCCCCAGCAGAAGCTTTTGCAATATATAGGAATTGAATAAATTCTTTCCTTGAACCTCTTTCAAAACCTTCTGCGATATTACTGGGAACTGAAATTGAAGACTTTCTTATCTGTGTAGTAAAAGCAAAATCTCTGACGAACTTCCCCTGCTGGGTAATTTTATATATCTGAATAGCTAAGTCTCTGGCTTTTTGCCAGACCGGCAGTTCTTCGAATTGTCTGTATTTCATTTAATTCTTATCTTCCTTTTTCCTTCTTCCATTTTCCTTTTTAGTTCTATGGGCTTATAGTTTCCACATACTGGAGCTTTCCATCTTCTATCTTGAGGACCACTGCTGCTTTTTTGGCGTTCCGGTTTTCGTCGATGGTGATAAGACCGGTAACCCCGGGGAAATCTTTAGTCTGGGTTATCGCATCCCTGATCCGTTCTCTGTTGGCAGGTGTGTTTATCGCTTCCATCAGGGATTTAGCCCGGGGGTTTTGACGGTAGGAATCTTTTATGTTTTGCTCCTCCAGGATTCCGGACCTTTTTATCGCATCAAATGCAATCCTGGCTGCATCATAACCCAGGGGAGCCATTGCATCCGGAATCTCGTTATATTTGGCTTTGAAATCAGTTAGGAATTTCTGTACTTCGGGTCTCGGATCATCTGGAGTATAATGATTGCTGTAATAGGTATTCTCCAGTGCCTTACCGCCTATTTCTATCAGTCGGGGGGAATCCCAGCCGTCTCCTCCGATCAAAGGAACCGTAATTCCCAAATCCCTTGCCTGTCGGGCAATTAAACCCACTTCGGTATAGTAACCAGGAATGAAGATAACATCCGGTTCCTTGGCTTTAAGAGCGGTAAGCTGAGCTCTGAACTCTATATCACCCTCAGAATAAGATTCCTCAGTTATTACGCTTCCTCCTAAATTCTTGAAAGTCTCTGTGAAAAACTGCGCTAATCCGACACTGTAATCGTTTTTTATGTCTTTTAGAATTGCGGCTTTACTTGCTTTGAGAGTATTGCGGGCAAATTTAGCCATCACCTCACCCTGGAAAGGGTCTATGAAGCAGACCCTGAAAATAAAATCACCCACCTGGGTTACTTTGGGATTAGTGGATGCAGGAGTGATCAAGGGAACTTTAGCCTCCTGACAGATGGGTGCTCCGGCTAAGGTTCTGGAGGATGCCACCTCTCCCAGCACTATCAGGACTTTATCCTGGTTGACCAATTTCTTGACTGCAGTAGCTGCCTCCTCCGGCTTGGATTGATCATCTTCCACAATGATTCTGATCGGCTTTCCCTGAATGCCTCCGGCTTTGTTAGCCTCCTCTAAAGCCATCTCAATCCCTCTTTGGGTAGATTTGCCAAAGGTGGCAGTCCCTCCAGTGAGAGACCCGAACTCGCCTAAAATCACGACGTCTTCTTTCTTAGCACAGGAAAATAAGAGCATCGCTGCAACTGAAAGTGCCAGTCCCAGCCAAATCTTTGAGTTTCTTTTCATTCTTTCCTCCTTTTTTCAACCAACAATTTTATCCAGTTAAATATATCTTAAATCGAGATTTGTCAAGCCCTTTTTAAAATAAGGAAAAAGGAAGACGGAAGATGGAAAAAGTAAGATGACCGCCCTACCTCTCCTCATCCTCCTTAATACAAGGAAGAACTTGTTACCAAAAAGAAATAATTTGGATTTTGGATTACGTATTGTTATTATTTGGAGGAAAAAGTTTTTGAGGTGATCAGTTGACCCAGGGATACAAATGTCGCGATATGATAAGATAATCCAGAGGTTCAGCCGCAAGTTAAACGAGTTAGAAGCAGAGATCAGGCAGGAGCAGTTCTCCAAGTCCCGTGAGAGGGAGAAAAAAACTGAGCCGGCTACTCCTTTTGCTTCCAGGCTTTCCGAGGACGAATACTATCAGGCTTTGGAACTGAAAAGAGAATTGGTAGAAAGATATGGAAATCAGCCATTAAATAAGGTAATCTCAGGCGAGAAAATCTCCAATCGATATGGAACTTTTTATCACATATCCGAGAAAATAAAGGAAGATTCTTTCAAGCCAGAAAAAGAAATCGTCGAGGAAGCCATCCTCTCCTTTTTGTCTCTCCTCCCCGGAATCAGAGAATACAGAGAGGATCAGCTCAAAAGGTCTGGGTACAAAAATCTTCTGGATTTGATCTCTCACCCGCGCTGGGGAAAAGAAGCAGAGGTAGTTCTTCAAGTAGTATCTGACCAGGACAAGCTTGAACTTCAGAATCTTCTCTCCTCTCGCTTGCCTAAATCACATCCTTTGATATACGGTTTATCCTCTTTTCATCCCTGGGAAGATTTCCTTTTTCTGGACATAGAGACCCTGGGTCTTTTTGGAGGAAATTTAGTAATCTTAATCGGAATCGCAACTCTTGAGGACGGGAAAAAGATAAAGTTAGACCAGTTCTTAGCCTTAGAAGTTGAGGAAGAGATAGGACTCCTCAAAGCTTTTTCAGAGTATCTGGCAAAATCCAAATCTCTGGTCAGTTTCAACGGTAAAGCGTTTGATGTGCCTTTTCTGGAGGGAAGGCTGAGATATTACGGAATAATACCCGACCTGCACAAACCCCATTATGACCTGCTGCATTTTTCCAGAAGAGTCTGGAGAAACCAGCTGCCCGATTTCTGCCTGGACACAATCGAGCGGAACATCCTGAAAGAAAAGAGATCGACACATCTTCCCAGCTCCCTTGTGCCAGAATTTTATTCGGATTATCTCAAGACTAAGAATTATGGGCTTCTAAAGCCGATAGTGGAACATAACCGACAGGATGTGTTAACATTGGTTAGAATATTCTCCGAATTGCACAGATGTACAACTGCATAATCGGAGTGCAACAACTTGTTGTTGCCCAATAGTGCAAGAGCAAGCTCTTGCACTCCAAGAAAACCGGAACGCATCAGTTTGTTGATGCCTAACTAATACAATGGAAAAAGATTACCTTAAGAAATACAAGCATGCGCCAGCCCACCTGTTTATGGAGAGTCACCCATATTTTATTACTGCAGGCACATATTTGAAGCAGCATTTTTTCATTAATGATCAAGAGAAAGAATTACTGTTTGAGGTAATACAGCAGATATTGCTGAAATGCTCAGTGCAACTTACAGCATGGGCGATTTTGTCAAATCATTATCATCTCGTAATAGGGTTAAAAGACCCTTTTCTCCTTCCGGAAATCATTCGGAAAATTCATAGCAAGAGTTCAGTCGAGCTTAATAAAAAAGAGCATCAGACAAAACGAAAAATTTGGCAAAACTATTGGGATAGGTGCATTAGAGACGAAAAGGACTACTACTGCAAACTGAATTATGTCCATTTTAACCCCGTAAAGCATGGTTATACAGAAGACCCATCCGAATATAGATTCTCC
>DATKKH010000182.1:0-9045 GCA_035543035.1 Terriglobales bacterium
GTCTGATATACCTATTGGTGGAACAGGCATCCTGCCTGTTCGCTCAGGCAAGACACCTGAGCCACTGACATTAACTGCTAAGACCGCGTAGCGGAGGTTTTAGACCTCAGCGCTCAACCACAACCTGAGCCCTCAAGGCTCAGTAACGTGGTTTATTGCTTAATAAGGAATATTCCAGTATCTGCTCCGAGCTCAAAATAATTTTTTTTACTAAAGACAGGGAATATGGGATCTAAATAATGTTGCCCATCTACTGCCGCTGTGTCGAGTCGTTCCTGATCATATCCTATGAGTAGTTTCCGATGCAAAATAACTGTATGTCTTAGAAAACCCGTTGGCCTGAAATTCTTTCTGAACTCCCATTTTCCTACATATTTTTCAAAAGATATGCCTGTCTTGGATGTAAAGAGCTGTTCATAGGTTCCATCTTCATTGAGAATTAAAATTTGAACCTTATTAGGGTATTCATCTTTGTAGGTACCTATTAAATCGGAACGTTCCATACGCTGACATGAAAAGAATAGGCTCACTAAACCAAGCACGATAAGTAGTTTTAATCCTTTTTGCATTGAGGGTCCTTTGGTAGTGGTATACTTCCGCGCTGAGTCCTGAAGGCTCAGCTACGCGTGAAGACAAACAAATATTTTTTTAAAATTTACTGTGTTCGTCGAGTCCCCTGACTCGACGAAAGGAGCATTGACACGGTCAATGCACTCCAAAAAAATTTTAAAACAGCCCAAATTTTTTCATCCGGTCGCGGAGGGTGTTGCGGCTTACTCCCAAAAGCTCGGAGGTTTTTACCTGATTACCCTGGCAGTGTTTTAAAGAGAGATCAAATACTGCTCTTTCTAAGGCTTCCTCTAAATGGTCGTAGACGTGCCCATCTGAGTTAGCCAGAATCTTGGGAAAGATCGGCTCTAAGATCTGAGACAAAAGTTTGTGATAATCCTTTTTGATTTTTTCGAAATCTATGTCTAATTTTTCCCTGTTTTCGCTGTAAATCGGAAAATGCTCTGGCATCAGCATCCCGCCCTTGCTCATAACCACTGCAGTATGGATGTTGTTTTCCAGCTCCCGGACATTTCCGGGCCAGGGGTATTTATGCAGAATCTTTATTGCATCATTCGAAATCCCGTCCACCCTTTTGCCTATCAGTCTTGTATACTTCTTCAGGAAATAATCCGCTAATAGAGGAATGTCCGACTTTCTTTCTCTTAAAGGAGGAAGATAGACCGAAACCACTTTTAACCTGTAGAAAAGGTCGACTCTGAAATTGCCATCTTTGATACAGTTGACCAGACTTTTGTTGGTAGCTGCAATTAACCTGACATCGACTGTTATGCTCTGGTTACCGCCTACCCTTTCGAACTCCTGCTCCTGCAGAACCCTTAAGACCTTGCTCTGGGTCATCAGGCTCATATCCGCGATCTCGTCCAAAAAGATCGTCCCTTTATCTCCCTGCTCGAATTTGCCTGGTTTCCTCTGATATGCACCGGTAAAAGCTCCCCTTTCGTATCCGAAAAGCTCTGATTCCAGAAGTGCTTCAGGCAAAGCTGCACAGTTGACCGAGAGAAAAGGTTTGTCCTTTCTCAAGCTGTTGCGGTGAATCGCCCTTGCCACTAATTCTTTGCCGGTGCCGCTTTCCCCCATAATGAGGACTGCCGCATCAGTCGGAGCTACCTGTCCTATCAGTTTGGCGATCTCCACTATCTCCGAGCTTTTTCCGATGATTAAATCCTCATCTTCCTCAGGCTTTCCATCTCTGCCAAAGTTGGAGGAATCCCCTCCACCTTTTTTCTCCTGCAGAGCTTTATCCACGACCCTGGCGAGTTTTTCCAACTGGAAAGGCTTGGTTACGAATTCATAAGCCCCCTGCTTCATGGTCTCGATTGCCGCCTCGGTCGAGATATAGCCGGTTATGACGATGATAGGAATTTTCAGCTCTTTTTCTTTTAATCCCTTTAGAATCTCGAGACCAGACATCCCCGGCAGATTTATATCGAGAAGAATCAGATCCGGTTTTAGCTGACTGATGGTTTCCAGGGCGCCGTTCCCTTCGGAAAGTGTGTGAAGCTTCAAGCTGTCTGAGACAAAATAATTATTCAGGGACTCGCAGATTTTAGGGTCGTCTTCTATTAAGAGGATTTGCTTCATAATATCGAATTTTCCTCAAAAGAATTCTAATCTATTCATCGGCAAAAACAGAATATTCTTAAAGGGAAAAGGAGCCTCAACCTAATAACTGGAGAGAATAAGTGACCTTTGCTCAAATCTCCTGACCTTCCTCACAGTCGAGTGAAACTGGATTTTCTGCCATTTTTTGTTTTATTGATCAAACCACAAATAAAAAAGCCCCCTTCGGGGGCTTTATTGAATTCAAAAACATCTGTGAGTATTACTTCCTTAATCTGAATCTTGAAATACTACCCAGGCTTAGAAGACCGAATCCTAACAGGGCAATAGTCGAAGGTTCAGGCACGGGTGGAGGCGGTGGACAAAAAGTGCCAACATAGCTACAACCCTCATTCTGCCAGTTATTATCTATCGGCTGGAAATGCACTTTCACGTCAAGAGGATCAGAATAAGGCATAAACCTGTCAGCTGTCGGAGTGGGGCCTCCGTTATTATGAAAAGTCCAGCTGAACACGCCCATGGTGTAGCCAGCAATAGGTGCTGGTGCTCCGGACTGCCCGAAAAGCCTGTAGTATCCATCTGAGGGATAAGAGCCATTCCCGGTTTGAAAATCTAACCTGTGATCAGGATGATCTCCGCTCCAGCCGGTTGGCAAATTCCAGCTAAGGTCCTGCCACTCAGAAGCAGAGCCTACTCTGCCGTTATCCACAGTGAATTTAAAAATAGCATCACGAGCTGGTCCAAGACTGGTCAGGGAAAAATCATATCTGTAGTTGTTGCCGCCCAGAGGAGTCAAAGCCACGCTGAAGTCGAAGAACTGAGCATAAGTACCTGATGCAAGCACCAGAGTCAAAGCTACTGCACCCATAAGCGTAAAAATCTTTATTCTCATTTCGCCTCCTTATCTGTTAAAAAATGAATACACTCTCTCTTCAGGGATTAAAGCAAATAATATGCCAGATAATACTTGTCTATTTTTACTAACTCTCTTGTATTTAATGACTTATAGGAGGGAAATTGTCGAGAATTTTGAAGAAACAAAAACTGATTACTTTTGTCCAGATTTCTGACATTTATTTTTCTTCATATCTGAATCGCTTTAATCGACAATAAGTTATAGAAATATATGAACTTTACATTGCTTCCAAAGTGATCAAAAGTTGAACAATGAGTCGACTGATTTTGTCATTAAGTCTTCTCATCTTTCCTTTTTATTTTTTTTGATGTGAATCTCGATGGAACAGGCATCTTACCTGGAATGTCTCATAACGAATTAGTGAATTCCCGAAACCTTGACATCTAGTACTGGGTTGAAGGGAGAGAGGGAATAAATGAAGGTCTCGTTTTCTATTGCTCTTCTTCTTTTTTCTTAAGTTTATATTTTTCTAACAGTCCGTAAAGAGTTGTCCTGCTAACGTCCAGATACTTGGAAGCATTGGAGATATTCCACTCGTTAAGATTTAGAGCTTCCAGGATTGCCTCCTTTTCAGCATTCTCCCTTATGGTTTGTAGAGAAAGAGGTCTCTTCGTTTCTTCCTCCAGATTGAAGCCTAAATCAACTGGGGTTATCCTTTTGCTCTGGCACATTATTACCGCCCTTTTGACTTTGTTCTCCAGCTCCCTCACGTTACCGGGCCAGGCATAATCCTTGAGTTTGAAAATGCTTTTCTGGCTGAAGGACAAACCGAGCTTGCTAAATTCTTTTGAAAAGGAATTCAGGAAAGCATTAGCCAGAACTATTACATCCTCCTCCCTATCTTTCAAAGGAGGAAGATCTATGGTAAGAACGCTTAAACGATAGTAGAGGTCTTCCCTGAATTTTTTTGACTGGACCTCTTTTTCCAGTGGTTTATTAGTAGCAGCGATTATCCTTAAATCCAGAGCGATCGGTTCTTTACCTCCAATCCTTTCGATCTGGTGGTCCTGAAGAAACCTTAAAAGTTTCACCTGTAAGGACAGAGGAAGCTCACCGATCTCATCTAAGAAGATCGTCCCCTCATTGGCATATTCGAACTTACCCTTTTTCTGGATATAGGCGTCGGTAAAAGCACCTTTTTCGTGTCCGAAAAGCTCGGACTCCAACAGCGTCTCGGGAATTGCCCCGCAGTTGATGGTGACAAAAGGCTTATCTCTTCTCAGGCTTTTACGGTGGATGGCTTTTGCCACCATCTCCTTTCCGGTTCCGCTCTCTCCGGTGACGAGCACAGTCACATCCGGCGTAGCGATTTTTTTTATGGTTTTGAAAACCTCAACCATTTTCGGACTTGAGCCGATTATGTCCTCGAATTTTTTTTCCTCCAGCTCTTCTACCAGCTTCCGGTTCTCTCGTTCCAGTCTCTGGACATTAAGATTTCTCCGGATGATGACTTTCAATTCGTCCAGGTTTATCGGTTTGGTATAGAAGTCACTGGCTCCCGAGCTTATAGCCCTTAAGGCATTTATCTGCTCCCCGTGCCCGGTGATAACTATCACCTTTAAAAGAGGATCGATCTGAAGAATGTCTTCGAGTATATCCAGTCCGTCTTTTTCATGTTCGTAGGTGGATAAAGCCACATCCAAGGTCACCAGATCAGGCTTTTCTTTCCTGGCAAGGGTTAAAGCCTCCTCCGCATTAGAAGCTAAAAGGGTTTCGTATTCGTCTTTTAAAGCCCAATGAAGCTGGGTCCTTATCCCCTCCTCATCGTCCACGATCAGTATCTTCTCTTTCTCCATCTTTATTTAACCTCATTCAAAGCATTTATACAGGAAGCTCCAGGGTGAAGGTAGTTCCCTTTCCTTCTTCGCTTTCAACTGAGATCCTGCCTTTATGCATTTCTATTATTTCCTTGCACTGAATAAGCCCTATGCCCAGACCCTTTCTTTTGGTGGTCTGGAAAGGTTTGAAAAGAGAAGTCCTGATAAACTCCTTCGTCATCCCGGAACCGGTATCGGAGACTTTCAATCTGACAAATCCGGCACCCATGTTCTCCTCACTTATTATCGACAGGGTTCCTCCCTCCGGCATAGCTTCCAGAGCATTGAGCACAAGATTCTGAAAGACCTTCTCCATCTGGGACTGGTCGCATCTTACTGACGGCAGGCTCCCGAAATTCAGGCTGGTTTTTATGCGGGCGAAATTGGAGATTTTCATCTTGTCCAGGATATTTTTCAGAACTTTATTCAGATCGCAATTTTTCAGATCCAGTTTTATTCCGGCCGAGGGCGTGGAGAGCTTGCTTATAAGATTTCTCATCCTTTCTACAGTATCCGAGATGGTAATAAGAGCACTTTTCTGGAAGTCGGGATTCTTGAGCCTCTCTTCCGCATTTTGCAGCAGCAGGGAGAGCATAGAGATGAAATTCTTCAGGTCATGCAGGATGAAAGAGGAAAGTCGGTTGAACGATTCCATCTCCCTAGAAAGGATCAGCTCCTGAGATAGTTTAGCGTTCAAAATCGCAATTGAAGCCTGGTGAGCCACCCCTCCCAAAAAAGAGAAGTCCTCCTCGCTGAAAGGCTGTTTCCCCTTTTTAGGACCAAGGAATAGAAGACCGACTAAATTCCTTTTGGCGATCATAGGCACGCAGAGCTCAAATTTTAGCTCATCCACCTGTTTCAGAAAAACTCTTTCTTGTTCGGATAATGATTTGTTTAATTCAATATCCTTTATTCCAATTGGCTCTCCATACCGGAAAATCCAGTCCGGGAAATCCTCTTCTCTCTTGATAGACAGCTCAAAAAAGGAATCTTTTGGATAAACCGTGGACAGATCCCCTTTTTCGCCGGACAGTAAAATCGCAATATCTTCTATCCTCAGATTGGTCGAGATAACTAAAGCCACCTCCTTCAGGATTTCATCCAGATCCAGAAGCGAGGCGATATTCTCGCTGAACCTGGTCCATTCTGCCTGGTAATCCACTTTTCCTTTGTATACAGTCGAGTCCACGAATTTTTTCACTCTTTCTTTTACCGAGCTGGAAACGACCAGTGCGGACAGGACCACGATCACCAGAAAAGCAGCCAGCATTGACAAAAAAACGCTTAAGTTGGCTCCGTAAGACTGGATCAGTTTGGCCACCAGCCCGATCAGGATCAAATAACCTCCTATCAGAAGGGCTACGGTCGAGGAATAAACTACCTGCCTGGTGATCTGAACTGAGGCTCCCTTTTCTTTAAGGTATCGGACCAGGCTTAAAGACCACAAAAGGCTTAAGATTCCCCAGCCCAGAAAAATGAAGCCTGGAATACGGGCATATAAAAACCCGGAGGTAACAAGATAGACCAGAAGAATCAGGAGGGCCAGGCTCAGAATGAATGGAAAGACTAACTTCTTTTTCTCTTCCTGAATACAGGAATGAAATGTCCTTTCCAGGTTTATGATAGAGAACACCGCGCCGGCTAAAAGAAAGATGAGAAAAAGCTCGCTTTTATCTGCAAAATAAAATGCCAGATCCCCAAAAATATCTTTCTGTACCAAAACCAGATTACCTTTTATCTGCCAGAGCAGAGAAAGCAGACTCAAAATAAGAAATGGAAGAAAAACCAGGATTCCCTTTTTCAGCTCTGCTTTGGAATCCTCGCGAGCCAGTGCATAAGAAAAAAGAACCCAGAGGGAAGGGGCGAAGATTATCCCTGAAACTAAAAGATAAAAACCCGGTTGGGCTTGTGCGGGTGCATTCTTCAGTGAAAGCCAGAGATACCCTGCGAGGACTAAGGCAAACGAAAGATTCAAAAGCAGGAATGCGTTCCTGCTGCGACCCCGGGCCGATTTCCATAGCGCCCAGAGCTCGCACCCTAACAGGACCAGAAGCGCAATCCCGATTATTATCTGATTAAGACTGAACATCTACTCCTTTTCTGCTTGGGTTTCAGGATCTGAAGCTCCAGAAACAAAAAACTTATCCCAAATCTATCTACATTTGTCAATAAGAAAAATATACCCTCTATTTCTTCTTTCGTCAAAGACTTTTTTATCTTAAAGTGGACTTTGTTGACAAACAGTAGAAAACGGGCAGAACAATGTATTGACCAGTCAATCTTAAAAACAGAAACCAGGCTCGCATTACTGAGAAACCTGGTTTTTAGAAAAAAGAGTTTATCTTACTAATAGTTGTGCGGATATTTATAGCAGAGTGCAGGCTTGGGTCCTCCTTTAAAGAGATAAGCATTTAGATACACAACATCAGCAACAGTAACATTCCCATCACAATTTGCGTCCCCCATCTCTACAACCGGAACCGGAATCGGACCATGCTTGAATAAAAAGTTTACCAGATAGGTTACATCCCCCACAGTTAGAGATTTATCGTTATTCGCATCTCCACGACTGATAGCCAAAAGTGCTCTAAAGGCGTTCAGCCTACCATAACCATAACGCAGGCTGAAACATTCAGTAGTATCTGGACCGCCGCCTTGAAAAAGGTAACAGGAGTCTTCAGCGGATTTTTCAATTATTTCCTTTACCTGATAGCTGGAACAAGGAAGAGCGGGATAGAGACGCCACCACTGTGCCTTTATTAAGGCTGCAGTCGCTGCCACTTGAGGGCATGCTGCTGAAGTCCCACCAAATCTGGCAGTATAATTCACATTTGCAGGGCCTGGGTATTGGGGGTTATAACCTCTTGCTCCCATAAGATCCGTGCTCCATATATCTCCTTCAAGATTAACATATCCACTTGGCGCTAACACCGCCAATCGAGGACCGTAGGAGCTATAAGACCAGTATCTGTCCAGACTGTCTGAAGCACCAACTGCTATTACGGAGTCCATATTAGCGGGGAAAAGTATACAACCCCCGAAATTGCCAGTTGAGAACACAACTACGCCACCTTCGGGGTTTGAAGGTTTCGGACGGATAAAAAAGTTAATTGCTTCAATAATATCTGGCCAAGGCGTGGAGTCACAAGTCGTTATTATCCAACTGTTACTTGCTATTTTCGCACCCAAGGCTCCGGCCATAGCGAAAGCTGTAACCACTTGTGTAGTAAAGCGCCAGGGGTAGCAGTGTAAGTCGTCAGAGTTTTTAATTGGAATTATTGGGCAAAGGGGAGCCAAGCCTGAGATGCCCAAGAGGTTATTTTGCGAGGCCGCAATAATGCCGGCACAAGCCTGACCGTGTGGGCAATAATCACCCGGTGTGGGGTCCCAGTCCTCTTGTGGGTGAAAAGTATCATATCCTACAACATCATATCCCTGTGCCAAGTTAGGTAAATCCTCATGCAACTCGACACCTTCGTCTATAACAGCAATTGGCAAATCTGCATTGCCTTTGCATATCTCCCAGGCCAAAGACGCATCGACATCCGCATCGATCTTTCCACCAATCTGGCCCGTGTTTTCATAATTCCACTGATGCTGAAAAAATGAATCGTTGGGAGTGAACGAGGTGAAGACAATCTCAATTATGAAATCAGGGTGTGAATAATACGTGGACAAATCTTCATTGTACTTATTAGCCGTTTGCAACACATCTTTATCAATAGAGCCAGTAAGCTTTAAGATGAAAAAATTGGGGAAATCTGGTATTGAATCGACGATGACAACCCCGTGTTCAACATTCAGGCTGTCGATATAGTGACGAGACACCGAAGGATAAAATTGAGCAACGAACTGATCTGTAACGAGACATTCCATATGGTCTAACGTCGAGTAAACAGGATTTGCCATGACGACTTCACTCTTCGCTCTGAGTTTTTGAATCAAACCCTCAATATCAGTACCCGGTAAAAGATGCAGGACCAAAAAGTCTTCCATTGTTGGTTCTGGTTCCACATTTCGGTCAAATGCGGCCTCAGAGAGAATAAAATTGTTTACGCTGTCTTGGGTCATTGTTGGCAAGAACTTGATAGTAACCTTCTCTTGTGAAAGCGCTAAGGGTTTCTTCACCTCGTAAGAGTAATAGTATACATTCTGAGCACAGACTCGAGAGCATGGTAA
>DATKKH010000183.1:0-23215 GCA_035543035.1 Terriglobales bacterium
CGGGAAGTTCGACGTGGCAGACATCATCTACACAGTCAACTACTGCTTCAAGGGCGGACCCAAGCCGATAGAGTTCATAGATCAAGGGGATGTAAACTGCGATGGCCAAGAGAACGTCGCTGATGTAATATACAAGATCAACGCCCTATTTAAAGGCGGACCGTTCCCGATTGATAAGGAACGTTTCTGGGAAGCTGCAGCTTCTGCTCCACTTAACTACATTCCCGCTCCTTATAAGCTTCTGACACGTAGAGAGTCGTTGTTTATGGATCCCGCTTGGAAGGATTTAGGTAAGTAACGGAATTTGCGACAGAAATGGATAAAATCCCTCCCGCCTAAGGCGGGAGGGATCTTTTTTACCTATAGGAGTATATTGCAGTGAGCCCCTGCTCTTTATATTTTTCAACTTCTGACTTGACACGAACTTTTTCGTATATTAGTTGTAAGAAAAAGGGAATTATGTCTAATTTCAAGCTAAGTTCCAGTTATAGCCCTACCGGAGACCAGCCCCAGGCAATTGAGAAATTAACCGCGGGTCTCCTCCAGGGCGAAAAATATCAGACTCTTTTAGGTGTAACCGGTTCTGGCAAAACCTTTACTATGGCTAATGTCATAGCCAACGTGGGAAAGCCTACCCTGGTCATCTCTCACAACAAGACCCTGGCTGCTCAGCTATATGGCGAGCTGAAAGGTTTTTTTCCCCAAAATGCGGTCGAGTTTTTCATCAGCTATTATGATTATTACCAGCCGGAGGCTTATGTCCCCCAGTCCGACACCTACATAGAAAAAGACACCTCGATGAACGATGATATCGACCGCCTGCGTCTGCGGGCTACCTCATCTTTACTGGAAAGAGAGGACGTGGTCATAGTCGCCAGTGTTTCCTGCATCTACGGTCTAGGCTCGCCTAAAGATTATAAAGAACTCCTCTTGTTCCTGGAGGTGGGAGAGAAAAAAGAAAGAGATGAGATACTCAAATCTCTAATCGACATCCATTATTCCAGAAACGATATCGAATTTGCCAGAGGGACATTCAGGGTCAGGGGAGATACGATCGAAGTTCATCCGGCTTATGAGGAGACAGCTATTAGACTGGAATTGCTCGGGGACCAGCTCCAGAAAATCGCAGTCATCGATACCCTTAAAGGGGATGTCTTACAGGAGAAAAAAAGGGTGGCGATTTATCCAGCCAAGCATTTTGTCACCACTCCACCCCAATTAGAGGAAGCCATAAAAACCATCGAAATAGAATTGGAGGATAGGCTGGACTGGTTCAGAAAACAGGGAAAGCTCTTAGAAGCACAGAGGCTGGAATCCAGGACTAAATTTGATTTAGAGATGATGAGGGAGATAGGGTACTGTCCCGGAATCGAGAATTATTCACGCCATCTATCCGGAAGAAAACCAGGTCAAAGGCCTTACTGTCTTTTAGACTTTTTCCCTGAAGATTATCTGATGGTCATAGACGAATCGCACCAGACCGTGCCGCAGATCAGGGGAATGTATGCGGGTGACAGGTCCAGAAAGGAGATTTTAGTCGAATACGGGTTCAGGCTTCCCTCAGCTTTAGATAACCGTCCCCTTTTCTTCGATGAATTCGAGTCCCTGATTCACCAGGTTATTTTTGTCTCGGCTACTCCTGCAGAATTCGAGCTGGAGAAGAGCAAAGGGAAGGTAGTTGAACAGCTTATCCGCCCCACAGGTTTGATCGACCCAAAGATCACGGTCAAGCCTTTAAAGAATCAGGTGGATGATTTGATGGAGGAGATAAAATCCAGGATATCAAGAAAGGAGCGGGTTCTGGTCACCACTCTGACTAAAAGGATGGCTGAGGATTTGGCAGATTATCTTGCCCAGCTGGGAATAAAGGTCAGATACCTTCACTCGGAGATAGATGCTATCGAAAGAGTAGATATCTTGAGAGACTTGCGCTTGGCGGAATTCGATGTTCTTGTCGGCATAAACCTTCTGCGAGAGGGTCTGGACCTGCCTGAAGTATCCTTAGTTGCTATCTTAGATGCGGATAAGGAAGGTTTTCTGCGATCGGAGACCTCACTCATCCAGACAGCAGGCAGAGCTGCCAGAAACAAGGCGGGTGAGGTGATAATGTATGCGGATGCGGTGACAGATTCAATGAGAAAAGCTATCAGAGAGACCAACCGGAGAAGGAAAATCCAGGAGGAATATAACCAGACTCACGGGATTACTCCCCAGACCATCTATAAGACCAGGGAAGAGATACTGAAGACCACCGCATTTGCGGATTCCAGGACCGAGTCCGTAATCAAAGAAGAAAAGCTGGATTACCCGGACTTTTTGTCCCTGGAGGATAAAATCGAGCATCTGGAAAAGGCGATGCGCCAGGCTTCCAAAAATCTGGAATTCGAGAAAGCTGCGTCTTTCAGGGATGAATTAAAAAAGTTAAAAGAGAGCCAGAAAGCAAAAAATAAAAAGAAACGAAGATTCTAATCAAATCCATTTTTTGTAGGGGAGGGGTTTATCCCCTCCCGTTTTTTTAGTAGAACAGGCATCCCTGCCTGTTCTTAACTGCTAACTTTCTGGTTGCGTAGGGTGCGGCCACAAGGTTCGCCCTTACATTAATCTGGCATCTTTTATCTGTGCAATGGGATGCAGGTATTTTATTACTGTTTGCACAAGAGAACTTACATATTTTAGAATTTCGCAACTTGCAAAAAGGCTTCATTATAGATTCTGCTTGACAATCATTTTATCTTATTATAATGTTTCAAGTTATGCAAGTGTCTCTTTCTGTTAAAGCCAGGGGTCAACAGTTGCACATTTTTATTTCTGAGGCAGAATTTTTGCTCTAAAAGGATTGGAGCCATAATCTTGAGGGGAGAGAATGAAACTTCGCAACACCATATTAATCCTAGCGATAATACTAACCCTAGATTTTTCCTATGTTTTTTCAGGCGAAATCAGCCCTGACCTACAAGCAAAGATACAAGAATCTCAAGAGGACGAGCAGATTTCCTGTCTGGTGATGTTAAAAGATCAGGTCGAGCCTAAAGATCTGCTGCTTTTCAAAAAGCTGGGGACACAAAAAGAGAGACATTCCAGCCTGATCTACCAGCTCAAAAGCAAGCAGGAAAATAGCCAGAACGATATTCTGAAATATTTAGAGGAACAGAAAAATAACGGCACAGTTAAAAGTTATCAAAGTTTCTGGATCGTCAACGGGATTCTGATATCTGCGACCAAATCGGAAATCGAAAAAATCGCTTCCCGTTCCGAAGTACAGACGGTTTCTCCCGACTACCCGGTTTCGCTTATCGCTCCTATGTCCGAAGCGGCATATTCGTCCAAATCCGGCAGCGTAGACTATTTTCAGGCAACCGGTGTCCGGGAATTGTGGAAAATGGGTTATACCGGCAAAGGCAGGCTGGTCTGCGGGTTCGATACCGGAGTGGAATGGACGCATCCTGCTCTTTTCCATAACTGGAAGGGTGGGTTGCAGGGAGGAAACAGTAGCGCCTGGTTCGATCCCTACAACTCAAGTTTCCCAGTTGATGCTAACGGACACGGAACCCATACAATGGGGATAATGGTCGGGATGACCCCCTCTGAAACCCTGGGGGTGGCCTATGATGCCAGGTGGATTGCGGCAGGTGTCATCGACCGGGGAAAAAGTCTCGACCAGACCATAGCAGATATTCTGCTGGCTTTTCAGTGGGCTATGGACCCGGACGGAAATCCCCAGACAACTGACGATGTGCCGGACGTCATCAACAATTCCTGGGGATTACCTTTGGCTGCCAGACCGCCTTGTGACCAGACTTTCTGGTCAGCAATCGACAACCTCGAAGCAGCCGGGATCGTAGTCCTGTTTGCAGCCGGGAATGAAGGGCCTTATGCCCAAACCATAAGAACACCCGCTGACCGGGCTACATCACCTACCAACAGTTTCTCGGTCGGGGCAGTCGATAATAGATATCCAGATTTCCCGATTGCTTCTTTCAGCAGCCGGGGACCATCCGGCTGTGATGGAATAAGCATCAAACCCGAAATCTGTGCACCTGGAGTAAGCATCCGATCAAGTTATCTGAATGGAACCTATAAGGCTTTGAGCGGGACATCTTCGGCTGCTCCTTTTATTGCCGGAGGGGTTGCCCTGCTCAGAGAATTCAACCCCGAGGCAACAGTCGATGAGATCAAGAATGCATTACTTCTATCAGCCACGGATTTAGGTCCTTCAGGTCAGGATAACGACTACGGCTGGGGGTTGGTCAATCTGAAAAAGGCTCTGGATTATATGCCCTCACCTCCTTTTCCCAAAGTCTGGCTGGATAGCAGCTATGTAGAAAGCGATACCCTGATTTATCCTGATGGCAGATCAAGATTCAAGCTCTACTTGAACTTGAAAAACTACGGTGCAAGGGTAGATTCGTTGAACGTCGTCATGAAAAGTCTGGATACATTGATCGCTCTGGAAAAAGACAGCCTGTATTTTGATTCTATTGGCTCAAAAGTTACAAAACTTGATACTGACTCTCCTCTGCTTTTTTCCTGTAAAGGGAATCTCCCTTCGAACTATTCAGCTTCATTTCAGCTTATGTTTTTCGATAATTCCGGAGATTATGCCGACTCGCTGAAGTTTTCAATGACTTTGAATTTGACCTCCAGCCGCAACAGAGGGACACACGATATCGGGAATTTTGCCTTTACGTTATCCAATCTGGGAAGATATGGCTTAGGTGATGGTTCGATTTGTCCTGCAGGCGGCAAAGGTTTCAGGTTTCCCAAATCCGGAGATGATAATCTATTCGAAGGCGCTTTTATGATCGGGAAATCCAGAACCCAGGTTATGGATGCGGCAAGGGATCAGACGGGAAAATTCACCAGAGGAGATTTTGTTCCGTCTGGAGACTTCACTATATCTACTCCCGGAGAAATTTCGGATCAGGATGGTTTTGGAGTTTTCTCGGATAGCGGCGCGATAAATCCAATCGGATTAGAGATTCGGCAGAGGAGCTTTTCCTTTGCCAATCCTCCAGATGACGATTACCTAATTTTAGAGTTCAACCTGAAGAATAAAACTGCAGATACCTTAAAAGGAATTTACCCTGGACTTTTCTTTGACTGGGATATAAGTCTTTCCTCTCCGGCTGATGATAGAGTCAAGCGGGATACAGTCGAAGGTATCCCCTTAGTTTATCAATATGATTCGACTTCCTCTGTATATCTGACTATCCTTCCACTGAACCAGGCTCCGGCTTCTAATAAACTGATAGATAACCAGCTCTATCTATCTGATGGCTTTACCAAAGAGGAAAAATATCTGTATCTTAGTGGTGACACTTTATTGCCCTCGGATACTGCTTCCGATTTTTATGCAGGTGACTGGTCAATGTTCTCATCTGCAGGACCTTTTGTTATTCCTCCATTGGAAAGCATAACGGTGGCTTTTGCAGTGGTTGCGGGTAATGACATTATTGATCTAAAAGATAATATCAAAGCTGCTAAGGTTAAATATTATGATGTTAGAACAGATGTTAAATCAGACCAGGAACCTATTATTCCGAAAAGTTTCAGCTTAAAGCAGAACTATCCCAACCCCTTCAACCCTGCCACCACCATCCCCTACCGGGTGGGTGGTTCACAGTTCATGGTTCATAGTTCCTCCCACACCACCCTCAAAATCTATAACATCCTTGGGCAGTTGGTGAGGACTCTGGTGGATGAGGAAAAAGCACCGGGGAACTATAGGGTCATCTGGGATGGGAAGGATAATTCGGGAAAAGAGGTCACCAGCGGAATATATTTCTATCGCTTGGAATGTTCAGGAAGTACCGAAACGAGGAAAATGATTTTGTTGAGATAAATCAGTAGGGGCGTATTGCAGTTCGACAGGCTCACTGCTCTGAGCAAAGCCGAAGAGCAATACGCCCCTACAAAAGATGGTAGAGAGGACGTTGTCCTCTATTCCACCATAAGCCTACCTTAAGCAAGCCTACGATTTTTTCTGAAAAACCTTCTGCAGGCTTAAAAAATTAAGGTTAAAAAATAAGATTTGCAGACTCATCAGAAGCAAAGCCACATCACGAAGCAGGAGCCACGCACCTTCCTTTTTAGCATTAGGGTCAGTGGTGAAACAGCCACAGGCGATATCGACACCTCTCAAAAAGTTTACTGAAAGGGCAATAATGAAACTTACCAGAACCAGAGATATAAGCGTGGAGGAGCCTTCGATAAAAAGACCCAGGATTAGAAATACCCCGCAGAGTAACTCTACCCAGGGAAGGGTGATGGCGAAGATATTGATTAGAAAACCAGGCAGGATTTTATAGTTATAGACTATTCGGGCAAACTGGTCCGGATGAACGATCTTATCCAGGCTGGCATAGAGGAAAGTTATTCCGACTATCAAGCGGAAAAGTAAAACCAGCCATTTATTGCTGATCAATTCTTTCATAAGAAAGCTAATTCGATTTCTCCACTGGAAGCCCAGACTTGCTCCATTCAGTCCAGCCACCGAAAAAAATCTTCAGGTTATTGAATCCTTTGGTTTTAAGGAGTCGGGCCAAGAAAAGGCTGGCTTCACACTCGGTCCCGTCGCAATAGGTGATTATATTCTTATCCCTGGGAAGCAATGGCTCGACTTTAGGGTAATACTGCTCGAATTCCTCAAAAGGCAGGTTCAGAGCTCTGGAGATGTGTCCGGCTTTATAATCCGATTCCAGTCTTGCATCTAGGAAGATAATGTTGTGAGTCTGGAAATAGGTCATTGCCTGGCCCAGGCTGATCGCAGGAGGGTCATCCTTGGTATAAGAATAAGGGACAATCAAACTGTCTGATACTACCTTTTTGCTCCAGTTGCCCTTGACACTAATTCCCTCTTTCGAAAAGGAATTATATATAATTCCTATAATGAGGGAGAAAATAACTATTGCAATTGCCTGGAGAATTATCCTGGACGAATCCTTTTTTATGCTCATCTATTTCATTTAGAAAGAATGTTCCCGCTGATCGGAAGGGTATATCTGGTCTTCGAAGTATCCTGGCCAGTTGAGCCTCCTGAAAAATCAAGGGTCAGATTAGTCAGGAAAGGACCCGGAGTGGCTTTACGGTTCACCTGCAAGGAAATCTCAGCTTTTTCCTTCGGATTTAAAATGCTTTTCGAGATCTGAAAATCGATGAAGTCTTTTGGTTTTTCAGCTACACTTAAATTTAGCGCAGAAGCAGATTTGTTAGAGATAGTGACTTTCATTGGACTGGTTTTTCCTGCTCTGAGCGTATCGAATTTAACCTGCAGAGGCTCTACCTGAAATAACGGAAACTCATTCTCGATATTAGCAGTGAAATTGATATCTGGGGAGTTCGAGGTATCTGAGGAAAAAATAGCTACCATCAGAGACTTGGGTCCCTGGTAACTTCTTGAATTAAAAGTAACCTCCAGAGAGGTGCTGTCCTTAGGGGGAAGAATATCTTTTTTCAATGGGGCATAGGTACAGGCACAGCCGGGTCTGACCTTTATGATCTGCAGGGTATCATCTCCCACGTTCTTTATTGTAAAAAAATGGGAGACAGCAGTATTCTGCGGGATATAACCGAAATCCCATTCCTTTTCAGGCATAAATATTTTCGGACCCAAGACGGGCTTTTTTTGTCCCTGGGATACAGAGAAAAGCAACAAAAAAAGAAGGATCAGCAGAGAGCAGGTTATTTTTTTCACGGTTTTCCTCCACTCTTTAATCGGTTCATTTATAATATGATTACGCTTGAAGAAATTAACAGTTGGGGATAGATTAAAAAAAGTCAATGAAGGTTGTTTCCATCAAAGGGGTTCAAAATTTTGACCCCAGCAGTAATTTGGATATCTGGTAAGGGCAATTTATGTCCATATGAATCCAATTGGGATTTGCCCCTGTAGTTTTTGTATTAGATTCTGAAAAAACCTGTCCAATTTTTCTGGCTCAGGATTATTTTCAAAAGAGGATAACCCAATACATAGCAAGCTACTATTTCACCTGCACCAACATAAACGACCGTCAACCAGTAAGGCAGCTTGAAAAGGAAATGCAGATAAAGGCTTACTCCAAAGGCATTGAAAAGGACCGGAGGTAGAGGAGCAAGTATCGGTTTTCGTTTTTTGGATATAAGATAGGTGCAGAATGCTGCCACTAGAGTTAAAATGCTCCCGCCTATGATATCGTAAATTCCCAGTCCTCCATATATATTTGCAAGGAGACACCCCAGGAAAAGTCCAGGAATGGCGGATGGAGTCAGATAGGGCAGAATAGTCAGAGCTTCCGATACTCTGATCTGAACCGGTCCGTAACTTATAGGTGCCAGAACTATGGTAATTGCCGCATAAAGTGCTGCAATTATTCCAGCTTGAGCAATATATTTGGATGAAAGAGCCATAGGCTTCAATTTTCGAGTAAAGAAAAGTTAAATACTTCTAATTGTCAATGGAAAATGTAATGCAAAATAATAACCTCACCTCTAACTCCTCTCTTTAAAAAGGAGAGGAGAACCATTTCATAGCCACTTCAGCTGCGTGTAAACAAAACCTGGCTGAAGCCAGTTAGAACCCATAAAAAAATCCTTGCCTTTTGGGTCTGGGTGGGTTTATTATTAATTTTAAACTTCTTATATCGGTTTTCAGATTCCTAAGGAGAGACAAAGATGAAAATATTAGTTATTGGGAGTGGGGGCAGAGAACATGCCATAGCCTGGAAACTTTCCCAGTCCCCTTTGGTCAAAAAGATTTATGCCTGCCCGGGAAACGCGGGGATAGCCAATCTGGGGGATTGTGTCGAGATACCCTCTGAGGATATCAAGGGGCTGGCTGATTTTGCGGAGAAGAATGCGATTGACCTGACCGTAGTCGGTCCCGAACAACCTTTGATTCTGGGAATAGTGGATGAATTTGAGAGAAGAAAGCTGAAGATCTTCGGGCCCAAAAAAGAGGCTGCTTTGATCGAGGGAAGCAAGGGATTTGCCAAAGAATTTATGAAGAGATATCATATTCCCACTGCTAGTTTCAAGATTTTCAAACAAAAAGAGGAAGCTATAGATTTCGTCCGTTCTTCAGAATTCCCCCTGGCGATCAAAGCAGATGGACTTGCTGCAGGCAAAGGAGTTTTTGTAGTGGAGGATTTGAAAAGTGCGGAAGAAGCAGTAGAAAAAGTGATGGTGCAGAAAATCTTCGGAGAAGCTGGAAGCAGGCTGGTGGTAGAGGATTTTTTAAAGGGCGAGGAGGTCACGCTCCTGGCTTTTACCGACGGCAAGACCACGTTGCCTATGGTTTCTTCTCAGGACCACAAAAGGATTTACGAAGGTGACAGAGGCCCTAACACCGGGGGAATGGGCGCGTATGCTCCGACCTTGATAGTCAACGACAAGATGATGAAAAAGATCGTCGAGGAGATCCTGGAACCCACCATCTTCGGCTTGAATAAAGAGGGAAGGATCTTCAAAGGGGTTTTATATGCAGGTCTGATGATTACCGAGGTGGGTCCGAAAGTCATAGAGTTCAACTGCAGGTTTGGTGATCCCGAAACGCAAGTAGTTCTCCCGCTACTGGAAAGCGATTTGGCAGAGATATTCCTTTCCATTGTGGAGGAGGAGCTGGATCTGCAGGACCTGAAGTGGAAAGAAGGCTCGGCCGTCTGCGTGGTTTTGGCTTCGGGCGGATACCCGGATAAGTATGAAAAAGGGAAAGAGATTTTTGGACTCAACCGGGTGGGGGACTCTAATGTAATGGTTTTCCATGCCGGCACTAAAAGAGCTGGAAATAGAATTATTACGAACGGCGGAAGAGTCCTGGGAGTAACGGCCTTTGACCAGACTATGGAAGGAGCACTGGGCAAAGCCTATTCGGCAGTGGACAGAATAAGGTTTGACGGGATGCAGTTCAGGCATGATATCGGGTATAGAGCTACGAATGTGAGGAGAGAATACTTCTAAGAAAGGGGTCGAGGGTTCAAGGGTTTAAGGGTTCAAGATTCGTAGAGGCGACCCTTCCTTCGACTTTGCTCAGGACGGTGAGCCTGTCGAACCGTGTGGACGCCCGAGGGAAGGGATAACCTTGTAGCGTCCGACGATCCTGTCGGACGTAATGATCAATAGTTATTGGACAGAACAGTGATCTGTCCCTACAGAGTCTTATTTAAGGAAACATTATGCAAAAAAAACAAGTATTAATCGTTATGGGAAGTGAGTCCGACCGGGAAGTGATGAATAAGACGGCTGAAGGTCTTTCAGATTTTGGAATCGGTTACGAAATTTTAGTTTCCTCTGCCCATCGTAATCCGGAAAAGACCAGAAAACTAGCAAAAGAGGCAGAGAAAAAAGGAATCAAAGTAATCATAGCTGGTGCTGGCATGGCAGCGCATCTGCCCGGTGTAATTGCGGCTCATACAAAATTACCGGTCATCGGAGTCCCTTTGCCTTCACTTCCTTTTAAGGGCGTGGATTCGTTTTTTTCCATACTGCAGATGCCTTCAGGTGTTCCAGTTGCTACAATGTCGGTAGGCAAGGCAGGAGCAAAAAATGCTGCGATTTTGGCGGCGCAGATTTTAGCTCTATCTGACGATAGAATTAAAAAAAAGCTAAAAAAAGTAGGTAGTAGGTAGCATATAGTAGGTAGGGGAAATACGAATTATGAATAAAGTCGGAAAATTGGAGAGGTTTGAGGATCTGGAGGTTTGGAAGAAAGCCCATGGATTAGTATTGACGATTTATAAACTTACAAAAGATTTCCCACATGAAGAGAAGTTCGGACTCGTTTCACAAATGCGCCGAGCAGCTGTTTCGATACCTGCTAACCTGGCTGAAGGTTTCAAGAAGCGAGGACTCAAAGACAAATCCAATTTTTATAACATCGCACAAGGCTCGGTCGAAGAGCTCCGCTATTATTTGATTTTAGGCAAGGATTTGAATTATATTCCAGAAAATCAAGAATTAATAGACGCAACCGAGGAGATAGGTAGAATGCTGCATGGTTTGATTAGAAGTATACAGTGATTGGGTTGGGGTAGCTCCCTATATGCTGTCTACTACCTACTACCTACTCAAACCAAGGAGGTAAAATGTTAATCGCTCTGCTATTCTTGTTGATTGTGATCGGGGTGCCGATTCTGATCATAATCGGGGTTTACAACCGGCTGGTAGTTTTGAGAAACCGGGGAGATAATGCCTGGCACCAGATCGACGTGCAGTTGGAAAGAAGGGCAGATTTAGTGCCGAATTTAGTCGAAACTGTAAAAGGATATGCTGCCCACGAACGAGGAGTTTTTGAGGCTGTTGCTAAAGCCCGCACCCAGTGGGCCCAGGCAAGCTCGGTCAAGGAAAAGGCTGAAGCCAGCAACATGCTCACCTCAGCACTCAAGACTTTATTTGCAGTGGCAGAAAATTACCCGGAGCTTAAGGCAAACCAGAATTTCCTTATGCTCCAGGAGGAGCTGTCCGGTATCGAAAGCAAGATCGCTTATGCCCGGCAGTTTTACAACGACACTATACTCTCTTATAACAATGCCCAGCAGGTCTTCCCCTCCAACATTATAGCCAATATGTTTAACTTCAAACCCAGAGAATATTTTGAAGTGGAAGAAGCGGGCAAACGTGAGGTTCCAAAAGTCGGGTTCTAAAAGCAGGTTAAAGGCTAAACTCAAATCAGTAAGGTCAGACAATCTCGTCTGACCTCCAGAAAACAGTCAGGAATACCTGTTTACCGAAAGAGTATGATTTACGAACAAATTGCAGAGAACAAAAGAAAAAGCTTTTTGCTGTTGGTTCTTTTCTTTGCCTTCATCATCTTCTTAGGGTGGGTCTTTGGTGAAGTTTACCATTCAGGCGAGGTAGGAATCATTTTCGCCGCGGCTGTTGCAATCATCATTGCCTTTGTAACATTCTTTTATGGAGACAAGATGGTCCTGGGTATAAGCCAGGCAAAGCCAGTTGATCCCAAGGAAAATCCTTACTTATATAATAGCATCGAGGGATTGGCGATTGCGGCAGGTGTTCCTACACCCAAGGCTTATATCATAGATGATACTGCTCCGAATGCCTTTGCTACTGGAAGAAATCCTCAGAATTCAGCTATAGCAGTCACCTCTGGTCTTTTACAAAAGATGAATCGTCTGGAGCTGGAAGGCGTGATTGCTCACGAGATGTCGCATATCAAAAATTACGATATCCGATATTCGACACTGGTGGTCGTTCTTGTTGGAACCGTAGCACTGCTCTCTGATTGGATGGGACGAAGTTTTTTTTATGGAAGAGGCAGAAGAGAAGGTAGAAGAGGTGGTGGAAATGCCATCATCCTGCTTTTAGCCTTAATCCTGGTTATTTTGGCTCCAATTGTGGCAAAACTCCTCCAGTTAGCTATTTCCAGACAGAAAGAGTATCTGGCAGATTCCTCTGGTGCATTGCTCACCCGCTATCCGGAAGGGCTGGCCTCGGCACTGGAGAAAATCTCCAAAGATACCGAACCATTAGAGGTGGCAAATAAGGCAACTGCTCATCTGTATATCGTTAATCCTCTTCTTGATCACCGGAACAAACTGAATGACCTTTTCGATACACATCCGCCAACTGAGGAAAGGATAAAGAGGCTGAGGGCGATGTCGTTCGAAAATAAAAAATGACAGATGACAGATAACAGATAAAAAATGTAGGGACAGAACATTGTTCTGTCCTCGAAGATTTCTAGAGAGGTCAAGGTGTCAAAAAAACTTTTTATTTTCGAGGATGATAAATTCTCAAATTTCTATCCCCTGACCTACAGCCGTCCTATATATGAGCTTCTATGTGGTATTTTAAAACTAAGGGATAAATTAATCCGGCTATATCCTGACGCCGAAGTCATCCTTTTGTGCAGAGATTATATTGCCGAGGTCGTCAGACAAAGAAGCTCTCACAAAGTTAATAATTTTAATCTAAAAAAAGATGACCAGCTTCTTTTCGTAAATGGACGGATATTAGCCGAAGAGAAGCTATCTCAGAAAATAAATTTCTCGGAAAAAGAAAAAGCATTTTCCTGGATGGGTGAACTTCTGGCTTTAAACCAGAGGAGTGAAGATTTCAAAAAGTTCGAAACTGAGGTTAAAACCCTATACAAGAAAACGAGCATTGAGTCGATACTAAAAAAGGTAAAAAGATCTGAGATTAAGCTGGGAACAGTAAATTATATCTGGGATTTTATAAAACTAAATTCAGAAGAAATCATCAGAGATTTTACAAGGCTAAGTAAAACCAAGAAAGACAACTTCAGGAAGGGGGTTGATTCTTCAGTTAGGGTTTATAATCCCGATAATGTTCATATCGGTAAAAATTGTCGCATAGATGCTTTCGTGGTTTTGGATGCCAGAAAAGGTCCGATTTATATTGACGAGAATGTGGAGATTCAGTCGTTTACTCGGATAGAGGGTCCATCTTACATCGGTGCTGGAGCTATTCTGTTAGGAGCGAAGCTAAGGGAAGGGACGAGCATAAGTCCTTTTTGCAGGGTAGGGGGTGAAATCGAAAATTCGATATTCTTGGGATATAGCAATAAGTATCACGATGGTTTTTTAGGTCATTCCTACATAGGGGAATGGGTGAATTTGGGGGCAATGACTACCAACAGCGATCTGAAGAATAACTATGGCAGGATCAAAGTCGTTTTGAACGGAAAAGAAATCGATACAGGTCTAATTAAGGTTGGCTCGATGATTGGGGATCACGTCAAAACCGGAATCGGGACTTTGCTTAATACCGGAATGATTATCGGATTTGGCTCAAATGTTTTCGGTGGAGGAATGGTCAAGGAGAAATTTATCCCCTCTTTTAGCTGGGGAGGGGTGGATGGATTTACAGAGTATAAGCTTGGGAAGATGATTGAGACAGCAGAGACTGTGATGAAAAGAAGAAGGGCAAAATTAACTTCGAAAGATAAAAAACTTTTCTCTGTATTATTTGAACTGACTAAAGAAGAAAGAAGATAGTCGGGCAAGTTTTTAGTCTAACGTGATGATCTTTACAGGTTGACAAATAATAATCAAGAATATATTATCTGGACGGGAAAAAGCAGGAGACAGGAGAAAAGATGCCTGAACTGAGAAAAGATCCTATCATTGGCAGATGGGTGATTATTTCCACAGAGAGGGGGAAAAGACCCTCTGATTTTGCCAACCTACCAAAACGAAAGAAAAGCCCTCTTTGCCCTTTCTGTCCTGGAAATGAGTCCTCTACTCCTCCTGAGGTTTTAGCTTTCAGGCCACCCCTTTCGGAGCCTAACAAGCCCGGCTGGACTCTCCGGGTAATTTCCAATAAATATCCTGCTCTGAGAATTGAAGGGGACCTGAACCGGGAGGGGAAGGGGATTTACGATAAGATGAACGGAGTGGGCGCGCATGAGGTGATTATCGAGACCTCGGATCACATCAAAGATATGCAGGATTATGAGGATAAGGAAATGGAGGATGTGATCTGGGCATATCGTCACCGGATATCTGATCTGAAAAAGGATCCCCGCTTTAGATACATAATGATCTTTAAAAACCAGGGGGAGGAAGCCGGTGCTTCCCTGGAGCATAGCCATAGCCAACTCATAGCTACTCCGGTTGTCCCAAAAAGAGTGAGTGAGGAAGTCGAAAGGTCAAAGACTTATTTTGAATTTAAGGAAAGGTGTATTTTCTGTGACATCATCAGGCAGGAGATCTCTGAGAATGAGAGGGTGGTTACCCAGAACGATTTCTTCATATCGATTGAGCCTTTTGCCCCGCGGTTTCCTTTTGAAACCTGGATTCTGCCCAAAAGCCACGTCTCGTCTTTTGAGAATACTAAAAAGGAGGGAATTCCGGATTTAGCCAAAATTCTGAAAGAAACCCTGCTGCGCCTTTCCAAAGCGCTTAATAACCCACCATATAACTATATCATCCATACCGCACCTATATTAAATCACGAAGAGCTGGAGGAATATCACTGGCACATCGAGATTATGCCAAAGCTAACCCGGGTCGCAGGTTTCGAATGGGGGACTGGCTTCTACATAAATCCCACTTCTCCGGAGGATGCGGCCAAGTATCTGAGGGAGATAGAAATTTAGTCTTAAGGCTATAGGCTAAAGTCAAAATAAAAAAGGAGAGCAATTGAATAAAGATAAATTAAAGATTCTGCTGGTATCTCCAGAGGTTGTTCCATTTGCCAAGACCGGCGGATTGGCCGATGTGGCTGGTGCTCTATCGAAAGTTTTGTCCCGGATGGGATGTGATGTCAAAACGATCCTGCCAAAATATAAAATGGTGGACGAAAAGAAGTATGGTTTGGAGAAGCTCAATTGTTCACTTCCGGAAATCAGGATTGGAGAAAAGACGACAAAATTCAAAATTAAGAAGTGCCATTTGTCCGATTCAGGAGCTGAGTATCTTTTTCTCGAAAACAAGGAGTATTTCGATAGAGACGAGCTTTATTCTGATAAGAAAACCGGACAGGATTATGAGGATAACGACGAAAGGTTTATCCTTTTTGCCAGGGGAGCTCTTGAAACCGTTAGGGCCTTAAACTGGAAGCCGGACTTGATCCACTGCAATGACTGGCAGTCGGCAATGATACCGGCGTATCTTAAAACCATTTTTGAAGAAGATCAATTTTTCAGTAAAACAGCTACGCTTTTGACCATTCACAACATTGCATACCAGGGTAATTTCCCCAGGAGCACTTTTGACAAGCTGGGACTCGATAAAGGGCTTTTTTATCCCTTAAGCCCTTTTGAGTACTGGGGAGGATTGAATTTCCTCAAGATCGGGATCTCCTATGCTGATCTGATAAATACGGTAAGCGAAAAATATTCGCAGGAGATTCAATCCGGGCCGGAATTTGGATATGGGATGGAAGGGATTTTAAAAGACCGAAGCAGGGATATATATGGAGTATTAAACGGAGCAGATTACGAGGAGTGGAGCCCGGAAAGAGATAAACTCATTCCTTATAATTTTGGAAAAGGTAACCTGCAGGTGAAAATAAAGAATAAAGAATTTCTGTTAAAACAGGCTGGTCTGGGAACTGACGGGAACATCCCTCTAATCGGGATGATCTCCAGACTGGCAGACCAGAAGGGATTCGATTTGCTCTACCAGATAGCTGACAAGCTGCTATCTTTACAAGTCAAATTGGTGATTCTGGGCACAGGCGAGCAGAAATATCATCTGTTCTTGACAGAGCTGGAGAAAAAATATCCGGATAAAGCGAAAATATACCTGAAGTATGATAATAAACTTGCTCATCTGATTGAAGCTGGCTCGGATATTTTCCTCATGCCTTCAAGATACGAGCCGTGCGGCTTGAATCAGATGTACAGCCTGAGGTATGGGACTGTTCCGATAGTACGCGAGACCGGTGGTCTGGCTGATACAATTCAGGATTATGATTCTCAAAACCAGAGAGGAACCGGGTTTGTTTTTAAAGATTATAATGGAGAGGAGCTTCTCTCAGCTATTAAAAGAGCTTTAGTTCTTTTCAAGAACAGAGCAGCCTGGACAAATCTAATGATTCAGGGAATGGAAAAGGACTTTTCCTGGGAGGCTTCGGCGAAAAAATATTTGCAGTTGTATAATAAGGCAGTGGAAAAGAAAAAGGAGGTTGTAGTCTCGAGTCTAAAGTCTAACGGCTAAAGTCAAAAAGCTCATACAAAAAGACAGCAGGATTAATAAGAGAAGGACACCTCACGAAAATAAGGAAAAGGATAGATAGAATCCTATTGACAAGTTTTTTCTGAACGTATATCTTAAAACTCACAAGCGGGAATAGCTCAGTTGGCTAGAGCGTCACCTTGCCAAGGTGAATGTCGCGGGTTCAAATCCCGTTTCCCGCTCCAATTTTTGCCCGAAGGGTAAAAATTGGCGGGTGGTTCGTGGTTCATAGTGGTTGGTAAAATACTTAATGATGAGTTGTATATCATAAACTATTGACTGCTCATTTCGCCAGCAGGGGAACAATTGGTGGATAGTTCATAATAGGTTGTGAAATCCTTAGCCATGAACTATCTACTAAGAACTAATAACCAGTCCCCTACGGGGACTCCGGCGGCTTAGCCAAGTGGTAAGGCAGAGGTCTGCAAAACCTCGATTCTCCGGTTCAAATCCGGAAGCCGCCTTTGAATACAGTTTAAAAGTCTAATAGTTTGGAGTTTGAAGACAAAATCTAATGCAGGAAAGGCTCATTCTGTTGGGGCTTGATTCATCAAGCCCCTTAATATTATCAGGAAACCAAAACCTATGATCAAGAAATTCGAACAGGAGATCAGGGGGTATCTGAAGAAAAATGCGGACGAGAAGATCGTCCAAAAGTATTCCCGCTATTTTAAAGAGGGATTCGACTCCTATGGAATTGACCCGGATAAATTTCAGGAGAAAAGGGACGAGTGGTTTGAATCCTGTCAGAAAAACCTGAGCCAGGAGGAGCTTCTCGCGTTGTGCGAAAACCTGATCAGAACCGGCAAGTATGAAGAAGGCACAGTAGCCCTTGGTTTCTTCATCCGCTTGAGGGAAAAATACAATAAGAGGTTGTTCGACGTAATCGGGAAATGGTTTCAAAAATATATTGTTAACTGGGCACACTCTGATTGGGCATGCGCCGATATCTTGTATTTCTTCATAAAGGGTAAGATTGTTCCTTTAAAAGAGTTTGTGGAATGGACTGAGTCCTCTTCCAAATGGAAAAGAAGAGCAGTTCCAGTCACCTTTGTCAAATTGGTCTCAAAAGATAATTATATAAAAGAGGGTTTGTCTATTGCCCGAAAACTGATCCTTGACCAAGAAAGAGTCGTCCACCAGGGTGTGGGCTGGATGCTGCGTGAAATCTGGAAAAAATCACCAAAGGAGGCAGAGGATTTTCTCTACAAATGGAGGAATGACGCACCCCGCCTGGTAATCCAATATGCGACCGAGAAGATTCCGAAAGAAAAAAGAAAGAGATTTAGAAAAGAATAAAAGAAAATTACAGATTACAAATAACAAATAAAAGAAAAAGAGAGCTTGACAAAGAGGGGCGATAGTATATTATTTATTTTAATTTTGAATTATAACTGGTTGGGTGGAAGGGACCATCAACTAACCATCACGAACCAACCACTGTTTTACGCGCCGGAGTGGCGGAATAGGTAGACGCAAGGGACTTAAAATCCCTCGGTGATTGATCACCGTCCCGGTTCAATTCCGGGCTCCGGCAGTTTATAAAATTGGACTGAGAAAAAAACGGAGACGCATTCTACGCGTCTCTACGGAATTTTAGGGGCGGGTTACCCCGCCCTTAAAATTTTATCTTGACAATGAAAGATTTTATTTGTAGAAATGAAATAATCTAAACTATTTAAATCCTAAAAGGAGGTATGCCGATGTTAAAACTCAAAAACAAAATAGGGTTAATTTTTGTTTTGTCTCTGTTTTTAGGTATTTTCTTTTTAAATGCCTATGCTGAGGATTCTTTTCATTTTGCAGTTTTAGGGGACAGGACCGGTGGTGCCGTCCCCGGAGTTTATGAAAAAGCAGTGGCTGAAGTCAATCTCCTGAATCCGGATATAATCCTTACGGTGGGTGATTTTATCGAGGGGTATAATGCTGATAGCAATGTGACCAACAAGCAGTGGGATGAATATCTCGGACTTTTAAAAGATTTGAAAGCCAAAGTGTATTTTACTCCCGGCAATCACGACATCTGGGATAAGACCAGCGAGATCAACTACCGGAACAGGATTGGCAAGCCTTATTATTCTTTTGATTTCAAGAATACCCATTTCATTATCCTGGATTTCTCCCTCTCTGAAAAATTCGAAGATATACCGAAGGAGCAGATTGATTGGCTGGTCTCTGACTTAGAGAAGAATAAGGCTAAAGAGAACATTTACGTTTTTTTTCACAAGCCGTTCTGGTTCCAGTATATGAGGGATAGCAAGCCGGATTCGCTTCACCAGATTTTCAAAAAATACGGAGTGGATGCTGTCTTTACCGGGCATTATCATAACTATTTTGCTGGAGAAAAAGATGGGATCACTTATACCAGTATGGGAGCCTCAGGAGCTACCCTTTCTCTGGAGAACAAAGATTTGGGGCATCTTCATCAGTTCCTCTGGTGCACAGTCACAGGGAATAAGTTAGACATTGCCGTCATCGGCCTGGGAGATATTTTCGATCAGAATTTCATCAGCATAAAAGACGAATTGGTTATGGACAAAATAATGGAAGGTAAATGTCTTGAGTTCTCCCCGCTTTTGATTTCTGATTATGGTAAAGGGTTTTCCGGTGAGGAAAGGATAAAAGTACTGAATGTCAGTGATAAAACCCTGAAAGACACCCTCAAATGGGAGTGTCCGGACAACTGGAAAATCGAGCCTGAGAAACAGGTGGTAGAAATATCTCCCTCACAAGCAATAGAGTTAAGCTTCAAGGTTGCCTTAAAAGGGGAGATATTTCCCCTTCCTACCTACAGCTTTGACTACCCAGTCAAGGAGAAAAAATATTACCCGATCAAAGATAAGCTCTGGGTAAAAAGAGAAATGGTCTGCAAAAGGATGAAAAAATCGCCTGACATCGACGGCAAAATCTCTACAGATGAATGGAAAAACATAAGCCCAATAACTACTTTTTGCTCCCCTGCAGGCGATAAGTCCATTATCGAGCCGACTGAATTTTACTTTGGTTATGATAAGGATAATCTCTATCTGGCAGTCAGGTGTGCCGAGAGCAGGAAAGACCAGATGGTCGCCAATGCGAAGGAGCAGGATGGAGCGGTTTATGCCGAAGATTGCGTAGGATATTTTATCTGTCCGGATACGGTTTCAAAAAATGTCTATCAGATCTATTTTAATCCCCTGGGTACACCCTTTGACCAGTGGATCGATGGCAAAACCTATATACCTGACAGGAACTGGAACGGTAAGTATGAGGTCCGGACTTCAAATAATGAAAAAGGATGGGACATCGAGATGAAAATTCCTTTTTCGCAATTCAAAGCCAAGCCCAAGCCAGGGGATATCTGGGAACTGAACTTCAGAAGAAAACAGAAAAGGCTCAACTCCTCCTCTGACTGGATGTACCCGATAACTTACGATATCAAATATTATGGAGAAATGAGATTCGAGTAGAAAGAGAAATGAGGATATGTAGGGGCAATTTCCAGATGGATCCAAATGGACATGAATTGCTCCTACATTCCTTTCCACTTAGTGGAAGGACTGTTGTTTCTTGACGATGATAATTAAACGATCCCGTGCATTTTCTTGCAAAATCCCAAATTCTATGTTATTGAACTAAATTTTAAAATTGTCTTTTTACATTCTGAAATCGAGAAATCTTTTTTCATATTTATCTTGTAATTGCCCTGCAAAAAACGTAAATTCAAAAAGGCCTTGCAGAAAGTATTTGATTTTTTGACCAGGAGGGGTTATGATACAAGAACTTTCGAAGATCCGTGGAAAATTGTGAGCGGGGAAATGACGAAAACTCTATCACATTTTTTTACAGATAGATATACAGGTACTTATCTAAGACTGCAGACCCTATCTAGAACAGGAGTCACTTCTCTGGTTGGATCATAAATTTAGACCAAATAACCTTAATCGGGGAGCAAGGATAAAATGAAAATACTTCTGGTAAACCCTCCGGCTATCAACTTCTATCATCGGGTCGGCCTGAAACTCCCTCCCCTGGGCCTGGCCTATGTTGCCGGCATCTTAAGACAAAAGGGACACCAGATCAGGATTGTCGATCTCAACGTGGAGTCCTATGATTACCATACTCTTCCCTATGAGGAGTTCGACCTGGTGGGGATTTCGGTCGATACCACCCGTTACCCGGTTTCTCAAAAGATTGCCCTCGAAACCAAAAAGAGAAAAGTCAAGGTGGTAATGGGCGGACCTCACGCCACCTTCTTCGACGAGCAAATTCTGACTTCCTCCTCTGCAGATTACGTGATAAGAGGTGAAGGTGAATACGGCATGTCGGATTTAGCTGAGTCGCTATCGAATGGAGGGCATGTCGAGAATATTACCGGGCTGTCCTACCGCGAAAACGGAAGCTGGGACAAAAATCCCAACCGTCCCTTTATCCAGGACCTTGATTTTCTTCCTTTTCCCGCGCGAGATTTACTTCCTTTGAACCTCTACACACTAAACATGGGGAAAAGGTATTCTGCTACTATGGTAACTTCCAGAGGGTGTCCTTTTGATTGTGATTTCTGCTCCTGTTCTCAGTTCTCCGGGGTGAAGTGGAGAACCAGGTCAGTAGACAACATCATAGACGAGGTCTCATTTCTATATAACCATTACGGGTATCGTGCCATCTCCTTTTTGGATGACAATTTCACCTTAAATCCCAACCGGGTGATCGATTTCTGCGAAAGGATCCTGCAGAAAGGCTTGGATTTGGAATGGTGGGCTTTTTCCAGGATCGACACCATCGTCAGAAATGAAAAAATGGTTCAGCTGATGAGCAAAGCCGGTCTAAGGCAGGTTTTCATCGGGTTCGAGAGCGGAGACCAGGATACCCTGGATGGATTCGGCAAGAACTTGGAAGCTGATACCGCTTTCAAAGGTATGGAAATACTCAGGAAAAATAAGATCGACGCCTGGGGAAGCTTCATCATCGGGTGTCTGGATGAAACCAAGGCGATGGTCAAAAGAACCATTCAGTATGCCAGGCGACTCGACCCGGCCTATGCTCAGTTCTCCGTTCTAACTCCCTATCCGGGAACCCGGCTGTATGACTCGGTAAAAGACAAGCTTTTGACAGACAACTGGGAGATTTACTGGGGCGGCCAGCCGGTTATCCGGCTGGATAAGATAAGTCCTAAGGAAATGCAGAGATTGATTATCCGGGCTTATCTTTCCTTCTACTTAAGACCCAAGAAACTTTTTCAGCTAACCCTGCCTTATATCTATAAAATCTTCTGGGGATACAAAAAGAACAAGAAGATTCCTTTAAAGAAAAAGAATGATGAATGGGTTCCTACCAAAGAAACTCTAACCGCTTAGAGGAAAATTGGATATGGCTTCGGAACAAGGAAATCCCGGGATACTCTATCTGGTCAGCACCCCCATAGGAAATCTTGAAGACATAACCTTGCGGGCTCTCAGAGTTTTGAAAGAAGTAAACTTAATAGCCGCTGAGGATACCAGAAAAACCGGGATACTGCTAAAAAACTATTCAATTTCCAATCAGCTTACCAGCTATCACGATTTCAATAAAGAGAAAAAAGCCTATGAATTGCTCCAGTCGCTAAGATCCGGAAGCTCGATTGCTCTGGTCTCCGATGCCGGCACGCCGGGAATTTCGGATCCTGCCTTTCTTATGGTCAAATTAGCCATCCAGGAAGGTATCAAAGTGGAGTCTATTCCGGGACCTACAGCATTTGTTTCTGCTTTGATAATTTCGGGCCTGCCTACAGACAAGTTCGTGTTCGAAGGTTTTCTTCCGCCCAAAGCCGGCAAAAGAAAAAAAAGGATTCTGGAGTTGTCCGAGGGAAAAAGGACTCTTATCTTTTATGAATCACCTCACCGGTTTCTGGAAACTTTAGAGGACTTATTTAGTATACTGGGGGATAGAAAAGCCTCCGTCGCCAGGGAATTGACCAAGAAATTCGAAGAAGTAAAAAGAGGAAATCTTTCAGAGATAAAGGAATACTTCGGAGCTGTCAAAATTCGGGGAGAGTTCGTCCTGATAGTCGAAGGAAAAAGGGAATAGAAAAAGTAGCGAGGCTCAAGGAAGATAAAAAAGCAAAGACATGACCTCACCCTGACCCTCTCCTAAGAGGAAAGGGAAAAAGACACAAATCGAAGAAAAACTGATATGAAAAAAAGATTTCGCTTTTTGCCTTTTGACTGGGCAACTATCATCTATCTTTTGGCTTTAAGCCTGGTTATTCTCCTGTTTCATCATGGGACCCCTCCCTGGTATTATTACATTGGTTTCAATCTCTCTATAATGTTAATAGTTCTTGCAGTCGTATATTTCTTATCCTCTCCTGACAAGAAACTGGCAATGTTTTTCAGACACTGGTATCCGATATTCCTTTTCACCTTTTTGTATGAGGAAACCCGCTACCTGATTCACCTGGTTTTTCCCGGATTTTTCGATTCCTGGATTAATTATCTTGAATTGACCATTCTGGGGAGCTACCCCACTATCTTTTTGGAGAAATTATCCTATCCTGTTTTGAACGAATTTTTTCTGATGGCATATTTTTCCTATTATTTTATCCTGCCGATCCTGGGAGT
>DATKKH010000184.1:0-19102 GCA_035543035.1 Terriglobales bacterium
CCAACATGAACCGTTGCCGGTATTTTAAGCTCGTAAGCTGCAGTTAGAAGACTATATTTTCTAAACCTGGCTTTATTCTGTAAAAGATATTGACCGATGCTTTCTCCCAGTCCTGATTCCGAATCAAAGGCACATCTGGAAATCTGGTTGAAAAGTCTGGAGGTCTGCTCAGACATTCCAAAGGTACCTTTTTTGAGACCAGCTCGGACATCCTCAGATGTTTTCCCCCACATACCAATCTCGAAATCATGAATTGCGCCAGCCCCATTAGTGGAAAGTAAAGTTACAAATTTTTTCCTCATCAGATCAATGATAATAGGTGACAAACCCAACTTGACCACATGGGCCCCGAACATAAAAATGACTGGCTTGTCCTTTTCTCTGGCTTGAAATATTGCTTTAAGTAAATTGTCCAAGTCTTTTGCCTTAAAATACTTGGGAAGTCTTTTAAGGAAATTTATTATCCTGTCATTTTTAGATGATGGTTGTGCAAAATCCTTCACCTGGGTCTTGCTTTTCCTTGAGGAAACCGGAATAGTCTTAATTTTCGATAAATCTATTTGTTTGTAAAGAGACATGATTATTCTCCAATTTTGCCCGGATTATAATCTGTCAGCTCAGTGGTGATAGAGCCGATCGCTACTTTGCTCTTCATTAAGACCGGCATCTTCTTTTGATCGTCTGTCAGCCAGACAGTCAAGGTCCCTTTTTGTTCGAAGACCCCGGCCGCCTGAAGTATCGGCTGAACTACCAGGCAGTCAAAAGTGCCGGCATCTACTTCCACTCTTTCTTTTTTCAACACCTTGACTTCCAGGGGATAATTCTTTTTATCCGTATGGTTATCCACGAAAATCGACTTCCCCACTTCCAGGGGCTGGGTCCTGACATAATATAATGCCGAGAGGACGTCCTGCACAAAAGGAGGCACGGGAATTGTGTCCTTACCAGCTAGAGCCAGATGGTTAATCTGATCGAAATCGACAGTCTTATCAGCCAGAAATTTCCCCTCCCTTATGTGTTTTTCAAAATGGAGAGAATAAAGTCCTTCCATATCTGTAATGGATTCCACGCGGTCTCTTACCTTAAAAAATGTAGAAAAGAATTTGCTTGACTCGGCAATTGAGACGATCCTGTAGCATTTTTTCCCGTTATATTCAACTATTTCTGGTATTTCCATGGTCGCATTACCAGCCTTGATGGGTCCCCATCTGACTTTAAATTTCAGCTTCTCACCGACTCCGAAGGAAAAGTTGGGAACAACTCTCTCAATCAATAGAGTATCTGCCTGAACTGATTTCTTCTCGAAAGTATCAGAGACCTGGGGGACCAATAGCGTATCTGTCGACTGAGGAGTATCCTTAACACTCAAAGACTCTTCAGGGACTTCTTGAGCATTTACGCTCGTTGGAAAATTCAGCATAAACAAGCCTAAAAACAGTGAAGAAACCAGCAGATATTTTCTTTTGGAAAATTTATTTGCTTTCGACATTTTTCTTCCCGAAAAAACGAATAATCTCTGGCAATATCCTTCTTATTTCCTCATCCAGCTCTAAAAAAGTCTGGTTATATTCCTCCAGTGAGCCCCCCACCGGGTCTTTTACTGATAATCCATCATCTTTATTTTTATCCGGAAAAGCTTTCAAAAGGTAAGTTCTTTCTAAGGAAGCTTTGTCGACCTTCTCGATATACTCCAGATGCTCAGGTGACATTGCCAGAATAAGGTCCGACTGCCTCAGCAAGTCCGGAGTCAGCTTTTTTGAGGAATGCTCTCTTAAATCTATGTCCCAGATTTTGGTCGCTTCGATAGTAAAAGGAGCAGCCGGATAACCATCCAGGGCTTGAGTCCCGGCAGAGCTGACCTTTATATTCTTGATCCCCTTTTCTTCCAGAAGTTTTATCAAAATCCCTTCGGCCATCGGGCTGCGACAGGTATTCCCGGTGCAGACAAAAAGGATCCTGAATTCTTTTTTTGTATTCTCCATAATTTAGACAATAAAGAGGGTTAAAAGCTTGTCCTTCAATTTTTTTCACTCAGGCTAGGAATCACTTCCTTTAATTCCTCATAAGGGATACGACCTTCTCTCAGAAGAATTGGAATCTTCCCTGATACATCTACAACGCTTGAAGGAATAGCACTTTCCGAGCGTCCGCCATCTATGACCAGGTCTATTTTCCCTTTGAAGTGTGCCAGGATCTGATCAGCTGAGATAGGCTCAGGTTTTCCTGAGAGGTTGGCGCTGGTGGCGGTAAGTGGGGTCTTGGTCTCTTTAAGAAATGCCTGAACGAATTTAGACGAAGAAACCCTTACCCCTAACTTCCCCTCTTTTCCGACGAGATAGTTCAACTGAACAGATTTTGATTTAAAGATTAATGTTAAGGGACCTGGCCAGAACTTCTTGATCAATTCACTGGCCGGAGGAGTCATTTTCTTTACGAATCTCTTTAATTCCTCAGGCTTTTGAAGAAAAATTGCAACCGGCTTGCCGGACATTCTTTTTTTCAGCCGGAAAACCCTCTTCACCGCCTGTTCATTCATGGCATCGGCACCTAAAGCATACACTGTTTCCGTCGGGAAAGCGATTACTCCTCCTTGATTTATTACTTCAGCTGCCCGTTTAAGTAATGATTTATTCTGATTATCCCCTGAGAGTTTTATGAACTCGGTTTTTATCATCCGCTGAAATGATTTGCAGAACCTGTGAAATAAAGGGAAATATTAGAGATATTCCTCCAGTTTCTTGTCAGAAGCAAATTTCTGAAGAAGCTCTTTCACATCCTGAACCCTGGTCTTATGCGCCACGAATACAATGTCCCCTGTCCTGACGATTACCAGATCGGAAACTCCCAGGGTGGCGATGATACCCGGCCCGTCATTGACGATAGTGGTTTCATAGGTTCCAGTAACTTGGGCTTTTCCTATTATGACGTTGTTCTCCCGGTCCCTTTGCTTTATCCTCTCCAATGCCAGCCAGGAGCCGATATCGTCCCAGACCAAATCTGCTTTGATGGTCAGGACATTCTCCGCTTTTTCCAAGACCGCACAGTCGATGGAGATGCTCTCGGCTCTGGAATATAATCCTTTCAGAGCCTGATCCTGGCTCTTTATTCCTATCTCTCTGGAGTACAGGTCTAACTCCTGATAAAGGGCTGGCATATGCCTCTGCAGAGCTTTAAGAATTGTATCCACAGTCCAGATGAAGATCCCGCTGTTCCAGAGGTGCTTCCGGTCATAATAATATTCCTGTGCTACCATTCGATTCGGCTTTTCCTTGAAACGGTTTATCCGGTATACTGCTATATTATCTATGGTGGAGAAAAGATCAGAAAATTCGATGTATCCGTATGCGGTTTCAGCCCTGGAGGGAACGATTCCTATAGTAATGAGATTTTCTCCCTGATTAGCTACCTCGGTTCCGACTGCTAACACCTTCTGCAGCTTCTCTTTGGTCTGGATGTAATGGTCAGAGGAAAGGACGATCATGGTCGCAGATGGGTCGATCTTTTTCAGATGGACTGCTGCGACCCCGATTGCCATGCAGGTGTTCCTTATCTCAGGCTCTATCAAAAGGTTTTTTTCCTTAAGGATTTTGACCTTCTCCAGAATGGGGCTTTTAAGATTTTGACCGGTTACGATCAGAATTCTTTCTATGGGTATGAATCCGGAAACCCGGTCGATGGTTTCCTGAAGCATGGTTTTATCCGAGCTTATCTCCAGCAGTTGCTTGGGATGACCTCCCCTGGAAAGAGGCCAGAATCTCTCCCCTTTCCCTCCGGCTAAAATCACTGCATAATTCAATTTCCTAACCTCCTCTGTGAATTTCACCTAAACGATAGAGCTTTTTTAAACAGAGCTAATTTAGTGTAAAATCAAGAAGTTGTCAATAAAAAGTTGGTTGAGATTTAGCTTGCTGCCTGCGGAGAATAACTTATGACAGTACAAGAAATAAGTTAACGGTGATAAACCCAGTCTTCCTTTTTTGAGGTCAACATTGCCTAGAATAAATAATGCAATAAAAAACACAAACAAATAAAAAAAGGCTTTCTTTTTAAAAAGAAAGCCTTTTTAAAGATATAGATTGATTTTACGGAGTCGTGGGATTTGCACCCGTATCCAGGCTCGATTTCAAACCGGAGGATTGGGAAGGAACCACTGTCGGCGTGACGAAGATAACCAGGTCGTGGTTGACGATCTGCTTTTTCGTATAACCGAAGAGGTATCCTAATAATGGTATGCTCTTGAGAATCGGGATACCCCTCTGAAGTCTTGTCTCCTCCTGAGTGGTCAGCCCGCCAATAACCGCAGTCTGTCCGTCATCCACCACCACATTGGTTTCAGCGTTATTAGTATTTATGATCACACCGTTCGGGTCAAACTGATAAGAGCTTCTTTCCGGCTTGAGTTGCATCAAGATTCTGCCCTCTGAGGTAACGTGGGGAACTACCTTTAGAATCGTCCCTACCTCGACAAAGGTAATAACCGTGTTTCCGGAGGCATCGAACTGCTTGATGGGTACCTTTTGTCCCATCTGGATGAATGCCTCTTTGTTATCCACGGTAGTTATCTCCGGATGAGCCACTATCTTAGCCTTATTGGTCTCAACCATGGCAGCGATAGCCGCATTCAGGTCAAAATTTGTCTGGACTGTGCTATAAGTGAAATTCCCGATCCTATCTGCATCTACCATGTTGTCCAGGGATTGCTGTGAAATGGTCATGTTGTTGTTCCCTTTAAGGCTCGGGATAACGCTCCAGTCAATCCCCAGTTGATCCAGAGCCGAGGTTTGGACCTCCAGCAGCTGGGCTGATATCTTTATTTGACTCGTCTCCTTGTCCAGAGTTGCCACCATCTCCTTTACCCGCGAAATGTTTTGCGGGATATCTTTTACGATGAGCGAATTCGTCCGCTGGTCAACGTCTATGGTTCCCCGATCAGAGAGCGAAGCCTTAAGAGGCTTGATCAGTTCGGAGGCTGTTCCATTCTTGACACTGATGATTTCGGTTTCCAGGGACACCAGGGATTTCTGGTCGGCTTGGTGCTTCTCCGCAATGGTCATCTCCGTCAGGTAATCCTGAAACGGCAGGATTCTGATGTAATCCGGCTCTTCCACCAGTGCGTAATTGTAAGTCTTGCAGACTATCTCCAGGGCCTGCCTCCAGGTGACTCCCTTCAAGCTCAGGGTCACGCTTCCGGTAACAGCAGGAGAGGCAACGATATTCTTCCTGCCCTCTTCTGATAGAAAGCTTAAGACCGAATGGATGTCAGCATTCTGCAGGGAAAGGGATTTCAAGATCCTTTCCTGCTGTCCCAGAACCTGAAGAGTAAAAAAGATAATCAGCCAAAAGGCAAGCAGTAAGATTATTTTCCCTAATTTTAATTTGTTTATCCTCATATCATCTACCTCTCTTCTTGATTAGGTGTGTAAAGTTCTAAAGCTATATTTTTTGTGTAACCGTATTCCTGAATTTGAAAAATCACCCTCTCTTTATCCACGGAGATCACCGAGCCATTTCTTATCCTGTCTCCTGCCTGCAGTATGTACCCGTAACCCAGGTCGTTTTCCAAAAGGGCTTTGTATCCGCTGTTATCTTCCAGTATACCCACTAGTTTAAGCTCCTCGATGGTGGGTAAAGGAACAGTTCCCAATTCGAAATTCTTTTTTTCGGTTAAAGGAGAAAAAGGGTCCTTCCGCTGGCCATTATGATAAACCAGCACTTCTCTTTTGGGAGTCTCTTCCATTATTTTGCCTGGCATCGCAGCCTGAGCCTCTTTTTTAAGGGTATCGGATTCCACAGGCTTCAGGGTATCAGCCTTAGCTATTTTGGGTTTTTCCGGCTCAGGGGCTTTGGGTTTTCCAGCAGGAGCAGCTGGTTTTGTCTCTTTCTGAATTTGTACCGGCGATTTCTCCTCGGTTTTGGCTTTTTCCATAGGTTTAGATTCTGTTCTTGCAGCCGGAATGACTCCTGTTCCAGCCAGGACAATCTTTTCTGGTTTCACCGTTTTGTCCACAGAAGGAGCTACCTCTGATTTTTTGCTAGGAGAAACCTGTTTCTGAGCAACTTCGACTTTTTCAGTTGCAGATTTGGATACTGGATCTGTTTTTAGGACGGATGTTTTTATTGGTTTATCTTCCTTGTTTGGCAAAGGAGTAGTCTGAGCAATCGGCTCAGTTTTCTGAGTCTTATTTGCTTCAGCTAATTTCGTATCCTTTAAAGCGGATTGGCCCTGGACAGCGCTCCAGGTCTGAAAAACCGGTTCCTGAGGAGTGGAAAAGGCTAAGGTGATTTCTTTTTCTCCTGTCCCCTTAACGACTTTATAAATCACCGAATTTTTCAGGTCCAGCACTATCCTGCAGACTTTGTCCGGCATAGTCTGGTACTGGCTGGTGCGGATAGAGCTGATGATTCCCGCAGGAAGATCCTGAAAGTTTTTCTGGGGCAGAGAATTGACTGCATTCAGGCAGTCTATTACCACTCGATACGGTTTCCCATCTTTTTTCTCTTCGATGAAATGGTTAAATTGAATGGGACCATTAGCGTAGATGGTCACGTTGGTAAACTCCCCCTGTTTTTGCAGGGTGATATTCTGTACCTCAGACTCCGCCCGGAGCAGGACAAAAGGTACCAACGAAAAGAAAATAAAAAGGATCATTCCTGAATATAGTTTATTGGTTTTCATAGATTTTCCTATTTAGAAAATTCCACCTTTTGGAGTTTTTCCTCTTCTTTAATGAAATAGGTGGTCAGCTTGCAGGTAACGGCTATAGTCTTCTTATCCTTGCTCACCTCGTCTTTAGGCAGACCGGAAAAAGTTATTTCCGTGACATTGGTCAGGAAGGGAAAATTACCTACGCTGGCAAAAAAAGTTCCCAGATCTTCATAGGTCCCTTTTAAATCCATCCCGAAAGTAGCTGCATTGTAAAAGCTTACAGGTTTTATTCCCTCAGGCATTATCTGACCTATTTTCGCTTCCGAGTTCTGGGAAGCAGATTGAAGCTGGGTTAAGAATAAAGGAACCTGTTTTTCCTCTGGCAGAAGAAGCTCTACCTGTTTATACCTGTCAAGCAGACCTTCATATTCAGCTTTAAGGTTCTGGAAGCTTTTGGCTTTCATCTCCACATTTTTCAGATTGGTCAAAAGCATTTCGTACTCTACCTGTTTTCCGTTTATTTTCTTGATATTCACCGAATAAATCCGGGCATACCAGAAATAGATCACCAGGAAGGCTACCAGGGCTGCCAAAAATATCTTTTGAGTTTTTGGATCTTTTAAATCCATTCCATCCTCCTACAGATTAACCGCTTCCCATACTCTAAGGGGAAGATATTTCGGTCTGGGTGGCAGATACCAGCTTTTCCTTAGCAGGCAGCTGGCTAGTATAAAAAAGATCACTGGTCAGCTGAAAGCTATAAGCTTTCTGTTTTTCCAGATCAGTCAACTTGACGTAATTCAATTCTATGTTTTTAAAATAACTCGAGCGCATTAAATTTATCATAAAGGTAGCCAGGCTGTTCAGGGAGAAAGTGTACCCTTCGATGGTAACTTTTCTGCCTAAATCCGGAGGTGGCACGGCTGGAGCCTGGGTTTTCTTAAGAGTATCAGCCGTTTCCCCCTCAGGGTTCTGGACACCCGGAGCGGCCACAGGAGTAACAGGCGGTATTTCCTTGAAAGCTGAAAGCCACAGATAGTCAGGTATTCTGGAGCTTAAATCTTCCATTATGTCCACCCATGTCGAACGGTCTTTATCCAGAGCTTCGATTGCTGAAAGGCGCTGTAAAATCTTGGTTTTAAGCTCTTCCAGAGCGTCGACCAGCCTGATGCTTTCCTTGAGTTCCTCTTTTCTTCGCTGTCCTTCCGCTATCTTGCGGTTCAGGCTCTGAAGCCTGACACCCTGCAGGATACTGATGAAGATGAGAAGAATCAGAAGTATCCCGCCTCCGCCTAAAAGATAGGCAGTGTTCTTCTTAAAGGTGAATACTCCCTTCCCTTTCCTTAAGTCTTTGGGTAATAAATTTATCTCTATCATCTTACTTTACCTTCCTTGCTGCCAGCCCGACTGCTATGGTCAGGAGTGGAGCAATCTTCTCTGGCTGGGCCTGTCTAAAGATGTCCGGATCATATTCTATATTTCTTAAAGGATTGATTATCTCCACAGTTATATTCAACTTCGACTGGATGAATTCCGGAAGGAAAGGGATCAGAGCCCCTCCTCCGGACAGAACTATCCAGTCCACGTTTGAGGCTTTAGCCGATGATTTGAAATAGGAGATAGCCACTTCCAGCCCCGAAATCAGCTCCTCGGATGAGGTTACCACTGTAGCTTTCAGCATATCCTGATCAATTGAAGAACCCATTTCCCCTTTCAGGGTTTTAAGCGCTAATTCAGGGTTAAGCCGGAACTCTTTCATTATAGACTCATACAGCATACGGGCTCCGGAGGAAATGTCCCTGGCCGAATGATAAACCCCGTCCTTAATAAAAGTCAGATTGGTTGTATCAAATCCGATATTGACCAAGGCCGTTACTTTTTCAGGGTTTATCTCGTAATTTATCTCATAGGCATTAAGAAGTGCCAAAGTCTCGGTATCCACCAGTACCGGTTTGAGGCCGGCATCTAGAATTAAATCCAGGTAAGATTTTAAAAAATCCTTGCGTGCGGCCACCAGCAGAACATCCATCTTGTTGACTTCCTCACTTACCTTGATGACATGATAATCCAGGCTGACGTCGTCCACGTCAAAGGGACTTCTCTGCTCAGCTTCGAACAGGATAGCTTGTTCGGCTTCGTTCCCAGTCTTCTTGTCCATCACGATCTTGTCATTCAGCACTCCATGTCCTGCTACGGCCAGAGCAACATCTTTTATCCGGGGATCGCACTGGTCGACCAACGATTGGATACCGTAAATTAATGCGTCTCGATCTTTGATCTCCTCGTCCACAATCGCATCAGGCGAAATCTCCTTAATCCCTAAAGCCTTCAGGATATAAGCCCCGCCTTTTTCCTCGAATTTCACCAGCTTGATGGAGTTTGCACCTATATCCAGCCCGGCTACCGTCTTTCCTTTTTTCCCTAAAGCCATAAAGAATTCTCTTTTAAAAGGTTTAGCTGTTACTTTTTTTTAAATCACTAATTCTTTTATCGACTTTTTTAAAAAAATATTAAGAGGAAAATGACTTTTTTTTATTGGACAGAAAAAAATCTCTTCCCCAGAAAATCCTGAAAAATCTCCTTTTTTTTAACCCTGGGTTAGCCTGACCCTTCCTGTGCTCGCCAGCACATCTGTCCTTACGTATTTAGCCAGGTCCGAATTGTAGATATCCACTGTGCCCGAGGATGAAGCCGAGCCAGTCGAAAGATAGACCACCACGGTGTTCGGAAAGGTGCAGTTGTTAAGAACAAGGGTATTAGGCAAAGCCACAGTCTTGACCACAGAATCCCCGCTGTCATAAGTACAATTTGAAAGATTTACCACATCCTTAAACACGATATACTGTCCGGCATTCTGGTCAAAATAAACTCCGAATTGGGCTCTGCGAGACACCGCATACGAACGTGTCAAACGCAAATCGGAAAGCAGGTCTCTGCCAGCAGCTTTCAATTTCTGTTTTCTTAAAAAATTATCGAAAGTTCCGACTGTTAAGGCAGCCATTACCCCAATCAACACCACCACGATCATCATCTCGATTAAACTGAATCCTCTCTGCTTCTTCTGAGTAAACATCTTCTTGACCTCTCTTTTTATAATTCTCTCCAACTGTTGGGAACTACCTGGTATGTATAAGTATAAATAGTTCCTGAACCGGGCATGCCGGGCGGTAAATTGTCAGCTATGGACGGAACGTGAAAAAGGTCCGGCACATTTGACATCTGAAAATAGCTTGAGACCATGGCTCCAGCGATTTGATTCTGCTTAGCATTGACGATTTTGTCCTGTGCATAAAATGCTCCCATCAGGCTTAAATGGGAATCGCCGCTACCGGTCCCGATGTTCAGATCTCTAGCAGCGATAAATCCCATGACATCGTCTGCAGGAAACATCCTCTTGGATAAAACATGGGTGCTGAGGCTGATATTATTGGCTGAAACCAGAGTGCCCTTACCATCATAAAGAATGGGAGTACTCTTGAGCCCGCCACTGCCAGAGTTTATGTTTATGCTCCCTGTGATATATACTATTCCGCTAATCTGCAAATTGCCGGCACTATCCATATATATGCTACCGTGAGAATTGGATTGAGCCGGATAAGAGACACCGGGTTGCAAGTTCAAATCACCGCTGATCACCAGAGCGTTGCTGCTAAGGTAATTTTGATAAGAGCTGTAGCTATATCCGGTGATAGGATCTGTGTAGGGCTGGATCAGATTGGGAAATTCAGGCCCATCTTCGAGGTCATATCGCTGACTTGTTCCATTATCTGAATAGACCTGGGAAGAGCCTTTGTTTCCTGAATAGCCATCATTTACATAGCTGCCGTCCATCGTCTCCTTTACTGAGTTACCTGATACGTTGGGTGTTCCGACTGTGGCAGCCCCCGAGATGCTGACCTGTCCATGTCTTACCCGCAGTTCGGCATCCAGAGTATTTACTACTTCCCCGTTAAATGTAATGGTATCCAGAGGTGGTATACGACTGGTCAGTTCCGAGTTCATCCCTGTATAGTTATTGTAGATCCTGGCTGTTCCGCTCAGCTCGTAAGCCAGGTCAACCACGGCGAGAGATGCATCATAAGTCCCGTTACCGTTTACGTCGGTATATACCTCGGCTGGATCCCACACGCCATCTCCATCTGCATCGCTCAAAAGGGGTTCTCCGGGATTCCACACTCCATCTCCGTTCAGGTCAGTGTAAGTATCAGCTGGATCCCATTTTCCGTTTCCATTGGAGTCAGTGAAAGGCTCTCCTTCTCCCAAGATGTGAACGGGACCGTGAAAGGAGACGTTTCCATTGATACTATGTCCAGATTGACCTGCCCCGGCAAAAACTATATTATTCCAGATATTAAAGGGATTTCTTTTCCTTTTGACCATTACCCGGACCTGGCTTTCTCCTTCCTGCGTGTTTCCTCTGGAGGTCAGAGTCTTATAGGGTACCGTGCCGGTAACTTCCACGCTGAACTTCCCGTTTCCCAGATTTGGATTTGCATTTATAAGTGTCTTGAGTGAATCGTTGTTCAGCAGATTGGGATGATTTTTTAGGATTTTCATCCCCAATTCCAATCCTGCTTCTGCGATATAAAAAGAGGAAGTTCTTTCTTTCATGTTCTTTGAGATGTCCATATCCGTGACTGAGGTGGTTAAAGCGGCTACGAAAATGAAAGTCAACATGACCATTATTATTAACGCTACGAGCAGGGCGGAGCCTTTCTCATCAAATAAGAAACTTTTGGTCTTTCCGCTTCCTACTATATTATTGTATGTTCTCGTTTCTTTCCCCTTCATATATTGTTTCTCACCTTTATACTTGAAGTCAAAATCCTGCGACGATATTTGTCTCCTGTGAAATTCTGATCCTGGGAAGCTTCGCGGGCTACTATTCTCACGTTGACCAGTTTATCGTTCTGGGCAAACTTAAGTGAATCTATGTTCTCTGCAAATACCTGAGCTGCACCTGAGTTGATTTTTTTCATAAGATTGGGATGCACAGGATCAAGTCTTGAAATATAATATAGTATAGTATCAACTTTGGCACCTAGGTTATAATAGATTTTTAAAGTGTCTCTCCCGACAATTATCGAGGGGGAGGCTGTAAGTCCATATCCTGCAATTCTTATGTTCCGGGTAATCTCGTCCATAGCCACCCTGGCGTTCTGCTGCATGTCAGAGATATCTTCTTCCGCGGCGAACCGGTTATGTTGTGATATGTAAAACTCTAAAGCTATCGCTCCGATAAAAACCGTTAAGACTGCTGAGACCAGAAGCTCGATCAGACCTATACCTTGCTGGCAGAGTACCTTTTCTACGTACTGCGTTATCATCTTAAGACCTCATCTTGTAAGTAAAATAATTAACCGATCTGATCTTCCCGGCTTTATCATTCCAGCTAACAGTGATTTTAATGCGGTATACCCCGGAAGGCACTGTAGAGTCTGTAGAATCGATATCCACTCTGGTGGTCCGGGTGAAAATTCCATTCAGGTTATTCGTGACCTCGATCCATGGCAGGGGGTTAAAAGAAACAAAACTCTGCATAAACTCAATTTTATCCTGGGCAATGACATTGGCTCTGGTTACATCACCGGAGTAAATATTTGAAAAAATCGTGGTTACCAGCATTGGTGCCAATCCCAGAATTCCGAAAGCCAATATTAGCATGGCAACCAGCACTTCCAGCAGACTCAAACCTTTGTCATTTCTTATCGCTGCGAGCATTTCTTTCCTTGTCTATTTTACCATCAGATATTTTAGCAACGCCTATGCCAAATCCCGCTTATTTACTCGTAACTTAAATCGCACCAATCTGTTAGTATTATTAATCTGGTCTGGTGCGTCTACAAATTATAAGGAATCATAATTAATTGTTCCTTAACTAATTGAAAAATTACAATAGAGTGTTGGGCTTTTCCCATACTATAGAAAGAGCGAGTTCGATTCGTATAAAAATAATGTCGATAAGGTATTGACAGAATTTGTTTTCGGTTTAAATTGGAATTTGTAAGAAAGTGAGCTTATTTAACTTTTCTCTTAAGGAGGTCTCAGATGCTTATTAAAAGGCATCTTCTTTTTTCAGCTTTTTTCATTCTAATTTTTGCAGGTTTTGCCTTGAGTTCGGATAGACCTTTGATTTCTGCTAAGGATAATCCTGTAATTCCTTCTTCTTACAGAGCTTTTCTTTCGGGTAAACCAATGACTGAAAAGGTCAGTGTCTGGGTATATTTCACAGACAAGGGAGTGTTTGATCAAGCTACTTATGCTAAAGACTTGAAAATTGCTGAGAACCTGCTCACCTCAAAATCTCTTCAACGCAGAGCTAAAATTACTAATGGAGAATTGACGAGCTTCATTGACCTGCCAGTAAATCGGTCTTATATAGAAAACGTGAAAGATCTGGGAGCTGATTTGCGACAGATAAGCCGTTGGCTGAATGCGGCAAGCTTCGAGGTCTCCATTGATAAATTAAACCTGATCTCCTCTCTGCCGTTTGTGAAATCTATCCAGCCGGTTCGGACCTTTATCCGACAGCCTTTAAAAGAGGAAATTCAGCCTGAATTGAAACCAGTGGGATCGGTCGATTACGGTCCCTCTTACGACCAGCTCCAGCAGATAAATGTGCCGGCAGTGCATGCCCTTGGTTACAGAGGACAGGGAGTTCTGGTTTGCATGATGGACACAGGTTTCAGAAAAGATCATATTGCTTTTAAGAATGCCTTTCTGGAGGGAAGAGTTTTAGCCGAGTATGATTTTATCAACCATGATACCAATACCCAGAACGAACCTGGTCAGGATGCGACTACTCAGCATAATCACGGGACCTATACCTGGTCAACCTTAGGCGGGGAAATAGATGGTGAACTTTACGGACCAGCTTATAAAGCGAACTTTATCCTGGCCAAGACCGAATACGTTCCGACCGAGACCAGGATTGAGGAAGATAACTGGGTGGCAGGAATGGAATGGGCCGACAGTTTGGGAGCAGATGTCATCTCCAGTTCCCTGGGATATCTTGATTTCGATAATGGATTTACCTATACTAAGCAGCAGCTGGATGGCAAGACTGCAGTGACAACTATAGCTGCCAATACAGCCACCCGGCTGGGGATTATCGTGTGTAATGCCATGGGGAATGAGGGACCTGGTGACACAACCTTGATAACCCCGGCAGATGCAGAGACGATCCTGGCCTGTGGAGCGGTGAACAGCTCAGGAGTGATTGCTTCCTGGAGCTCGAGAGGACCTACTGGTGATGGTAGAATCAAACCGGAAGTAGTTGCCAGAGGTTATGCTACTTATTGTGCCACAGCCGGTGATACCAATACCTTTGGTTATGTGAGCGGAACGTCCCTGTCCACTCCTTTGGTCGGTGGATGTGCCGCAGTTTTACTTTCGGCTCATCCTGACTGGGTGCCCTGGAAAGTAAGAGAAGCCCTGATGTATACGGCTAATAATTCTTCTACTCCGAATAACACCTATGGCTGGGGACTGATAAACCTCCTGGCCGCGATTCAGTATTCATTTGGCACCGGGGACGTCAACCGTAACGGTTCGGTTACTGTTTCGGATGCGGTTTATTTAGTTAATTACCTTTTTAAAGGAGGACCTCCTCCTTATCTCCTTTATAGAGGAGACGTGAACTGTGATCAGTCGGTTACAGTCGGGGATATAGTTTACCTGATAAATTATCTTTTCAAAGGCGGACCCTCCCCCGGCTCCTATTAAGGGGAATAAATGTGCAGAGGCACGGCACGCTGTGCCCCTGCAGATCCAAAAAAAAAGCAAGGCTTTTTGGCCTTGCTTTTTTTATCCGTCATCCCAGTTATCAGCCATTCGCCTATACTTCTAAGCGTCGATATTATATTTTTTGATTTTCTCAAATAGAGTTGTGTAATCTATTTTCAAAATATCGGCAGTTTTTCTTTTATTACCTCTGGTCTGGGCCAGTACCCTTAAAATCATTGCCTTTTCAGCTTCTGCCTGGGCGAATTGTCCAACCTCTTTTAAACCTGCACCTTCTCTCAGTCTTATCTCCGAAGTGGAGGGCAGCCTAATGGCTAAATGCTCCGGCATAATTTTTTTCCCTTCGCATAGGATTATCGCTCTTTCAACTGTGTTCTCTAACTCCCGAACATTTCCGGGCCAGTGATATTTATCCATAAGACTCAAGGCGTCTGCAGAAGGGGATTTCTTCTCTTTTTTCATCTCCATGCAATATTTTCTTATGAAGAAATCAGCTAACTCCGGAACGTCTTCCCTTCTTTCCCTTAAAGGCGGGATCGAAATTGGGAAGACCGATAGTCTGTAATAAAGGTCCTCCCTGAAAAGTTTCTTCTCTATGGCTTTTTTTAAATCAAAATTTGAAGCGGCAATTACCCTGACATCAACGCTTATGGTTTTGGTTCCCCCCAGCCTCTCGAATCTTTTCTCCTGAAGAACCCTGAGTATTTTTGCCTGAAGGGCTATATCCAGGTCTCCGATTTCGTCTAAGAAAATTGTCCCTTTTTCGGCGATCTCGAATTTACCCATTTTACGGACTACTGCGCCGGTGTAAGCACCCTTTTCCGAACCGAAAAGCTCATTCTCTAGCAGTTCCCTCGGTATGGCAGCACAGTTTATTGCTACATAGGGACCATTTTTACGAGGACTTAGGCTGTGGATGGCTCTGGCAAAAAGCTCCTTGCCGGTGCCGCTTTCACCCAGCAGAAGAACGGTTGTGTCGCTGGGGGCAACTTTTTTTACCAGGCGGGTAACTTCTTTCATCTTCTCCGATTTTCCGATTATCTCGGTAAATCCCAGACTTTGAGCAAGCTCCTCTCTCAAAAGAACGTTCTCCGCAAGTAATCGCCTGTTTTCAAGTGCTCGTTGGATCAAGACGTTCAAGTGATCCACGTCAAATGGTTTGGTCAGGAAATCAAAAGCTCCCTGCTTTATGGCCTGAACTGCGGTTTCGATCGTCCCGTAAGCAGTCATTACGATTACCGAGATCTCCGGGTCTAAATCCTTGAAGGAGGTAAGCACGCTTAAGCCGTCCATATTGGGAAGCTTCAAATCCGTCAAAACCAGGTCGAACCTTTTCTCCCTAGCTTTATCCAAACCCAATTCCCCGTCCCTGGCAACATCAACTTCATAACCTTCGGACTCCAGGGTCTTGGCCAGCATCTGGCGCATGCTCTCTTTGTCATCTATCACTAAAATCGAAGGCATAAATTTACCTCAAATTCTGAGAATGAAAAAGAAATGACAATGAAAATTATCATATATATTATCGGAAAAACTGAAAATCCTTGAAGGAAATTGCTGTATTAAAGATGCACAATTTGAGGGTCTTCGCAGGCTGGGTGGGATTTATTTTCCTTGCTCGTTGCTGGTCTATGATCGACAACATACTCTGAGTTGGTGAGGACACCAACGCAGAGCGGGTTTACTTGTTTTTTTCCCTGTTTACTTTATGCTACCTGCTACCTGCTTTTCTACTGCAGAATCAACTGACTCGTTCCGTCCTCATTTTCCAGAACAGTAATCAGGTTTTCGACTGAGTCCTTGATATCGTCAATATGAGTAATCAAAAATATCTGCCGAAATCTATTTTTGAGCTTTGCCAGCCCTTTGAGGATATTTTCTTTACGGGAAGCATCCTGGCTACCGAAAATCTCATCCAAGATTATAAAGGAAAACTCGACTCCGCTGGACTCCGAGATCAAAAGAGATATCGCCAAACGCAGACAAAGATTTGCTAAATCCTTCTCTCCACCAGAAAAATGTTCAATGGAGAAGTCCTGTCCCTGATCCCAGATGATAATGTCGTATGGAGAGAATTTTTCACTAGATTCCTCAGCCAATTCTAGCTTTTCGTATCTATACTCTGTTAATTCCACAAATAGTTCATTAGCATATCGTGAAAGTGTTGGCCTAATTCTGGACAGAAGAGAAGCTTTGAAATCAGTCATGATAACATCCAACTTTTCTAAATAGAGCCGTTCCTCTCCTAAAGATTTAAGCTCATCTTTCAGTTTTTGGTTTTCTTCGATCTCTTTTTCGGTTTTCTCCATCTCTAAAGAAACCAGCTCTCTCTGATAATGGAGGTCCTTCAAGTTTAGCTCCAACAGGTGGACTTTTGACCTTGTTTCCTCAACCCTTTTTTCCGAATTTTTGAGTTCATCCTCTGAAAAGTAGATTAATTTAAGCTTTCTTTTAATTGCTTCGATTTCACCGGTTATCGTTTTCAGATTTTGCTCCAGCTGCGAAAGATTTTCTTTTAGTTGAGGGACTTTACCCTTTTCCTGATTTAAAGCAACTTGTTTTTCTTTGAGCTTTTCCATTCTATCAAGCTTTAACTTAAGTCTCAGATGATAATTCGGATCATACTTCAATTCTCCCAAGTTCTTCAAGTTCTCCTGAAGGAAAACAAGGCTGGTTTCTTTATCCTTGAGACTTTTCTTTAAACTCTCCTGTTCGCCTTTATCCTTAAATAGTTTTTCAATCTCCTTTTGCAAAATTTCAAGTTTCTCCTGAAGTTTTGATTTCTCCTCCTTAATCTCTTTTCCGGTTTTTTCTATTTCGGCTTTCTGACGTTGAAACAAGTCGGCCTTCTCCTTTATTTTATTTAGCTCTGATTTAAGATGCTCCCTTATTTTAGGATAATCTGCTCCAAAGGGTCTCAAGCACCGGTCGCAGATCGATTCAGGACCCAATTTTTCTATGTTTTCAAGCTGGGACTGCACCTTTGTCTGTTCGTCTAAGGCTACCTTGTAAGCAGATTGAGTTACTATGAACTCAGACCTGGTTTTTTCGAGCTGTTCTTCAAATTCAGAAGACGCTTGCTTTATCTCCTCCAAAGATTTGTTCTTATCTTCCAAGCACGATAATTCTGATTCAAGAGCTTCAAGCCTTATTTTATCAGAGTTTATGGATTTAAGAAGATTGTCTATTTGAAGCTGAACGTTTTTCCTCTGCTCTGACTTCAGCTTTAACCCCTCATAAATTAGAAACTCCTCTTTGATATTTGAATAATCTTTGAGCTCCATATCCAGCTTCTCCAATTCGGGAGTCAACTCTTCAAGGGTTTCTATTTCTTTCTCAGACTTAGTTATTTGGGATCTCAATTCACTCAGAAGTACCTCTTTTACAGAAAGATCCCTTTTATACTTATGGTAAGTCTCAGACTCTTCTTTTTTGTCTTTGAGCTCATTTTCATCCTGTTTCAGTTTTTTCCCCTCTACCTGGAAATTCTTCTCCTGTCCGTTTATTTTTTGCTGAAAGTTCTTGATGTCTCCAAGCAGTTGCTCTTTTTTGTTATTCAACTCGTTTATGTCTTTTAAATGAGTTTCGCTGACTTCAGCTTTCAGCTCGATCTCCCGTGTATCGGTGCGCAGACTTTTTAGTGCAGTGTCTATCCTTTCGATCCCCAACATCCGGGCTAAAACTTCCTTACGCTTGTAGGGCGGAAAATCTGACAGAACGTTCAGCTCTTTTTGCGGGGCATAAAAGGACGTGATGAACGCCCGATAGTCCATATCCAGGCTCTTCTCGATCAAATCGTTTACCGGACTCACTCCTCTTGCTACTACCTTGCCGTTGATCAAGACCGAGGCATCCGCCTGCATGGAATTACCTCTTAATTCCCTGACTACCTGGTAGTTTTCTCCCTGCAGCTCAAAATCAAGTATTACCCGGCTTACCTCCTGCGGTTTAGCAGTCAGCCTTTTTATTTCCTCTTTTCCTGTCCTGGCAGCCTCATTCCCATACAATGCCCAGGCAATTGCCTCCATCAGAGTCGATTTTCCAGCCCCATTGTTCCCAATAATCCCCACAATCCCGTCTGGGAAATCTGTCTGGGCAAATTTAAAACGCCGGTAATTCTCTAACTGGATCGACTGAAGATACATACAAGTCTAAAGGCTACAGGCTATAGTCTAAAGTCTCAGTCTTTCGAGCCTTTAGAGATTGGACTTAAGACTTTAACCTATTATTCCTCTCCCTCTTTTATTTCAGAGAGATATTTCAACCCTAGCTCCTGTAATTTTTCTTTTCTTAAATCTTCTACAATATAATCTTTAAGGTATTGATTGAACTCTTCAGCTAATTTCCCGATACTTGTCTTGCTGGTAAAATCTCTTTCTTCTTCCTCTTCTTTCTCGAATCTCAAATCAAAGTAAAACGCATCAGCTTTAAGCTCCGATAATCTCCTGAAGTTCAAAGAATTGTATACATGGGCTGGAATCTGAGTTACCTTCAACCTGACTATCTTATCCTTGATGTTGCTTCTCTGAATCAGACTTTCTATCTCTTCCAATATCTCGTCCTGATTTTTGCCATTCCCCTTGATCTCATGCAGTTCAATCATTGGACGGGTTGGAACAGAATGAAATATAGTTTCTTTCGTGGAGAGGTTGACTTCTACAAATCCTTTTTCCTGTCCTAACTCTGCCATGGATATTCTTTCAGTTGAGCCGG
>DATKKH010000185.1:0-3439 GCA_035543035.1 Terriglobales bacterium
CTGGTATAAATGGATGGAGCTGCGCTCGCACAACGAGGTGACAGCCATAAAAACCCCGACCGGTTTGGTTCCGAAATATGAGGACTTAAAGCGATTATTTAAGGAAGTGCTGAAAAAGGATTATTCCAAAGAAGCTTATGACAAGCAGTTCGCGCTCAGGATTCCGGAAAACCTGGCAAAGATCGAGCGGATAAAAAAGATTTACGAGAACAAAGCCCAGATTCCTGATGCACCTGAGATAGTATTCAGAGCTTTGGAAGAGCAAAAAGTCCGGCTGATGCAGGCAAAAGAAAAATTCGGAGACTACATTACCCCGGATAAGTTCTTATCCTGATTTTTCTTGTGTAGGGGCAGGTTATCAACCTGCCCTTTCAGTTTTTCGTAGTGCGACCCTTTCAGGGTCGCCGAGGATACGCAGTGATCGTAGGGGTAGGCTTCCTCCTTCGACTTTTCTCAGGACGGTGAGCTTGTCGACCGTATGCCTGCCTCAATTTATAAGGGAACCGGCACAGACAGTATTGGTAGGTCGGATAGTTCCGCTGAAAGCCAGACTACCCGACAAACTTTAGGACGGCAGAGAAGATAACCCGATTCAATTTTTATCCGCTAACACGAGGAGGAAAAATGGCAAAGTGCCCGTATTGCAAACAATCGGTGACTCTTGAAAAAACCAAACGTGAGACAGGCAACCTTCCCGAAGAAATCCATAAGGAGGTCGTCGGCTTAGTCAAGAAGGAGATCATGTACTCCTGCCCTAATTGTGACTCCGTTCTCGGCTTCGGCTTCTTCTTTGGAGGACTGGCCACAGGTCGTCCGTGAGTAGATGTAGGTCAACCATATCCGAAGGATTGGTTGACTTTTCCTTTTGTCAATCAGTCCTGTGGACATGCTTGACCTACACTACACATTGTAAACGACTTTTCCTCCTAAAACCGTCATCTCCACATCAACCTCTGGAATATCCTCAAGAGGAATACTGAAAATATCTTTGGACAGTACAACAATATCAGCTAATTTCCCAATTTCCAGAGAACCTTTTTTTCTTTCCTGAAATTCAGCATAAGCAGAACCTATAGTATAAGCTTTCACTGCTTGTTCCATAGTCAGATTTTGTAGAGACGCATGGCCATGCGTATCTACGCCTCTTGTCACTGCAGAATATATCCCTAACATCGGGTTCAAAGACTCCACTGGCCAATCAGTCCCAAAAGCCAGAATAGCACCTGAGTCCAAAAGAGATTTAAAGGGATAAGCAACCTTCATCCGTTCTTCTCCCAATCTCTGCTCCAGCCATTTTTTATCCGAGCCCCAGAAACCAGGCTGGACCGAAGCCACCATCCCGGACTTTGCAAAACGCGGAATGTCCGTTTCTTTAAGAACACTGCAATGCTCAATCCGGTGCCGTTTTTCTCCGGCTGGATTCAACCTTTGGACTTTTTCATAGATATTCAGGACTGCATGATTAGCCCTATCCCCGATCGCATGAATCCCTACCTGATATCCCAACTTATCTGCAGACAAAACCATTTCTTCTAATTCTTTTTCTTCCTGCAAAAGGACTCCGGATTTTTCTTGTTCGTCCGAATAAGGTTCAAACATAGATGCGGTACGAGAGCCAAGAGTTCCGTCAGCCATAATTTTCAAAAGTCCTGGTCTCAGGAAATTATTTTTTGCAGGAAAACTTTCGACAATTTTTTTTAGCTCATCGGGTTTTCTAATCAACTCCAAAGGCAGCCATTCACTCACTCTGACTTTCAGTTCATCTTTTTCCAGAAGCTTTTTGTAAACCTCGACTACTTCCAGATCGGAATTATCCTGTATGCTCGTAACCCCGAGCCTGTTAGCCTCTTTAACAGCCTCTTTCACTGCTAAAGTCTGCTCCTCAAAAGAAGGCTTGGGAATTATCCTCTCCACCAGATGCATTGCATTTTCCAGCAAAATCCCGCTCGGCTCTCCAGTCTGAGAATTTTTGATAATTGTCCCGCCTTCTGGAGACGGGCTGTTTCTGTCGATTTTCGAAATTTGAAGAGCCAGACTGTTAGCCCACGCCACGTGACCGTCTATTCTTTTCAAATAGACGGGGTTCAGCGGAGCCATTTTATCCAAAAAGGTTTTATCGGGCCAGTTTCCCTGGTTGAAAAGAGTATGGTCCCACCCCCTGCCCAAAATCCAGGAGCCGGGTTTCAGCTTACTGGATTTCTCCTTGATCCTCTCCCCTAACTCTCCAAAGCTTCTGCAATCTTTCAAATCCGACCGCAGGAAGTTCAATCCTCCGCCAAGAAAATGCAGGTGTGCATCGTTGAAACCAGGCAGTGCCAGTTTTCCTTTTAAATCTATTACCTCAGTCTCTCTGGAGGCATACCCCTTGGCTGTTTCATTTCTCCCGGCATAGACGATTTTTCCTCCAGCCAGGACGAGAGCTTCAGCCCAGGGATTCTTTTCGTCAAGAGTAGTGATTCTGCCATTGAGTAAGATCAAGCTGACTTTATTCATCTACCCTCTTAGCAAAAAGCTGATGAGTTGTCGACATGCAAAAAAAGACAGAGCTCTGCCCGAACCGAAACTGACCCGGCTTAAATTAATCAATGGTGTTGCTTAAGCCAAATAATTTTTAAAGGTTGATTGTCTAATCTTTTATGCGAATTTCCATCCAGGATCAGCGAATATCCAGCTCCTTAAGAACGTTCTGAGCCTGAGCCATCTTTTCAGCGATAAAAAGAATGTAACGGGAATCCACGTTGATGGCCCGGGTTAGATCCGGATCATACTGAAAATCGGAGGTCATGCTTTCGTAATCGCCGTCGAAAATCAGGCCGATGAGTTCGCCTTTTCCATTCATAATCGGGCTTCCGGAATTGCCGCCAGTGCAGTCGTTGGTGGAAAGAAAATCCACCGGCATGACACCTCTGGTTGGATCAGCATACTTTCCGAAATCTTTGCTGGCATAAAGAGTTTTGAGAGCTTCCGGAACCTTAAAAGGATCTTCGCCCGTGTCTTTCTCCATCACTCCTTTCAAAGTCGTAACATAGTCATAATAAACCGCATCCCGTGGCGAGTAACCCTTGATTACACCCCAGGTAAAACGAAGAGTGCCATTGGCATCCGGGTAAAGCGCTGTTTTTTTCCATTCGCTGATCCCTTTTATGTATTCAGGCCGGAGTTGGTAAACTGACCCTATAAACCCCTTATACCGATCATCGATAACCGTTTTTTCCTTATCCAGCTCCGACGCGAAATTGATCATGGCATCGTTTGCTTTCTTAAGCTCGTCAGAAGTCATATCGAACATTTTAAGCCGCTGATCTAAATCGTTTACCTTGGTATTAGCATAGAGATTTTGCACGAACTGGTGTATGGCATTTTTCTTTTCCTCTCCCTGCTTTCCCTGAACGATCTTCTCTACTGCCTCAATTTTCTGACCTTCCGGCAGGTTAGATGC
>DATKKH010000186.1:0-17720 GCA_035543035.1 Terriglobales bacterium
CCGGTGACTATAAAATTGATAAGCGCATAGATGACTCCGCCGATCATGCCGCCGATATTCGCCAGCATGTGTACAGCAATTGCTGGAATGAGACTGCCTGTCTTTGCCCTCAGGTAGCCAGCCATCAGGCCTATTGAGAAGGTGAAGATAAAAGTAACTACCATTGTAATTGCATCAATTCCGCGAAACAGCAAAGCGAAATGCATACATGCGAAAAATAGAGCGCTAATCATAACAGGCAACTCAACCCGGAAGAAGAGTAGCCTGAAATACCTCCCTGACAAAACAGACAGATGTCCCTGGAGAAATCCACGCGTGAATACCTCTTCAATGACACTTGAGAACACCCACACGAATAACACAATCTGAGGAAAAGTAAGATTTTTGACAAGAGGATTTCCATTCCCGCCCAACCCAAGAATCAAAGGTGTTGCAACCATGCCCAGCAGTGGTGCAATCAAGCTGATTCGTATCCATCGGCCTCTACTTTCTGCGGGCTGCTGACTAGTTTTTGGCTGACAAAAGCCGTATTCGGAAAACTTACTCTTGCCAAAAATTATTATGGCCAGCAGAGAAAGAAGCAATTCCAACCCCTGCGTTGTCATCAATAGCGGAAGCACACTCGAGAAGATTAGCTTTGGTAATAATATTGCTATGATAAATATCCCAATTGCAACTGACAGCGCTGTGGTTATTTGGGAATTCTTATTGGTGGTCATAGGCTTTTTTCCTTAATTTATGATTTTCCTTGTCAGGTGCATTCTAAACAAAAAAATCGATCTTCATTGAGCTTTCAAGGAATATGGCAGGGCTGATGAGACTTGAATTTACAACCTTCCTGATCCGCCTCAAGGTATAGATATGCTCCAGGAAAAGTTGTTTCACTCTAACTAAATTGATATGATTAGCATCGTCTTGAGACTTTAGACTATTCACTATCAATCATGAACTAACCACCACTTTTACTGGCGGGACCTACGAGACGAGTTTAGAACTTTTTTCATAACCGAATGCCCTAACTCGTAGAGCAGCACGCTCACAAAGAGCATGATGGCGGTGGCTGCACCAAGAAGCCAATAGTGGATGACAGACCAGTTCTTATATTCGGCAGGGTAATAGCCTACTGCCATGGTCCAGGTTATCAGAACAAAAATCAAGAACCAGGAGTAGTCGAGTCCAATAGGAATACCTAGAATAAGTCCTACTGGAATTGTATGCCGATTCATCTTTTGCCTCCTTTGGTTTAGTGGCAACCTCGTGTCCTATCTCATCTCTTGCCAAGCAGAGGAAGAAAGACGATGCCAATAACGCCTTGCAGGTCTTAAGGGTTGCAGGCCTTTCTTCAAACCCGATCACACATTCCCGACGCGCATGAACTCGACTCCTCCTGAATGTCGGTCAGTCCGAAATCACATCTTATTTATGTACTGCCAGAGTAAACATGATCCACGAAAAGCCATGAATGATCAGGTTGATCCCGATAAACAGGCCTATCACCCAGAGCCCAGTAGCAGGCCATTGAGCGAGAACGAGAAGCCCGAGCACAAGCGTGACGATACCGTCCAGAACCCACCACCCCCAGCCCTGCAGGTGGACCACCAGCGGCGCAATGATCTGATAGGTCCCCAGATCAATGAAGAACATCGCCATGACCATGGTGATGGCCTCGGCGCTAGCCACGGGTCTGGTCAACAGCAGGAACCCGATGACCCCGAAAAGGATCGCCACCAGCAGATTAAGGAAGAAGCCGCTCCAGGTTCCCACCATGAAGGCGCGGACGATTTCGATGGCGGCAGCGAAGATAAGCAACCACCCGAAAAAATACATGGAGACCACCGTGACCCTTACGGCCTGGAAAACTGCGAGGATGCCAAGGATGATCAGGCCGATCCCGAAGGCAAGGAACCATCCCCAGTACCGGGTCACCTCCGCGGGAATTTGCAAGAGAAGACTATCAATTTGTGTCTGCATAATATTATCTCCTTTCTGAAATTATGGATTTGTCTTTCACTATTATAGTCATTCATCGTCAACTGTCATTCCGTGCAGCGCTATACTGCCCGACTGAGGGGAAAAGAATCCTTTCCCCTCAGTCCTATGCTGTAATCACTTAAATTTCGCAGTAGCGCTCTCGAAAGACTTCTTTAAGTCGGCCCAGGCATTTTCGACCCCCTTCTTCATTTCCCCAGATGCCGCGTCGCCTGTCTTCTTCAGCTCTTCCAGCTTCTTATGCGCTTCATTCAACTTGGCTCGCAGCGCTGCAATCTCCCTCTCGTGCTCGGCTTTCCGCTTTTCCTTGGTCTGGCCTGCCTTAGCCCTAAATTTTTCGAGATCCATGCCCCATTCCTTGAGTTGGGTCTCTAACTTCTCTACCTTAACTTGAGCTTCTTTCTTCCACTGTTCCATGGGTTCCTCTCCTTTCGTTGTTAGTTAGTGAATGGTAATGAATTGAGCGAATCAATAATTGGAATGTCCAATTTTTCGAGGTTATGTCCTTCTATCCGCGAAGGTCCCGGATCTGGCGGCATAGGTATCCATCCCCTCCTTCATCTTGGTGACGATTTCCTCAGCGCCTTTACTCCACATTAGCTTGACAATGCCTCCTTGGCGAGTTTCCATGCCTGTTGGAGCTTGGCGCGACGCGCTTCGTGGGCGGCCTTGGCGTCGGCGATCCGTTTTTTGATCTTCGCCTTCTGCCGATCGTTGGCCCCCTTCATCTGGGCTTCCAGTGCGGTGAGCTTTGCATCGGTTTCGGCCTTCGCCTGATCGAGCATGGCCTTGGCATGAGTCTCAGTCGCCTTAATCTTCTGCTTGACCGCATCGATATGCTTCTGCACCTCGGCCTTGGTCTCCGCTCCCTCCTGCGCAAGTTCTTCCTTAAGCTGCTTCAATTCTGCGTCGAACTCAGCAGCTTCCCTGTCCAGTTGATCCTCGACCACTTCCGAACGAAGGCGCCGGAAGATGATCCCACCCAGCTTTCCGATCCTCGTATCCACCGGAGTGCGCCAGGTCTCATCGACGTCCGCCAATACGGCCGCCTTGCCCGCTATCAGTGCCTTCGACACCTCGTCCACGAAGGTGATATCTATCCCCGACTTGTTCAGATCGAAGATCATTCCTGTCAAGCTGCCCAGAGGGGCCCCTATGGCTACCCCGGCGGGACCACCCAACAGACCCACGGCGCTTCCGGTGAGTAAGCCGATCGCCGTGCCGATCGGACCTTCGTCGGCGCCCTGCTTCACTGTCACCGCCCCACTGGAGTCCTTCGAGATCACCGCCGTCGCATACAGCGTAATGTCTCCATCCTTGTGGAGATCTTTGAGCGCGCTGAGTCCTTCGTAGGCTGCGCGCTCCGTATCGAAAACAGCTACCAGCATCTTGTTCATACTGTTCTCCTTTCAGTTAAATGTTAATGGATTTTTTGCACCATACCCTGCGTCCATCACTCGCATGGTAGGAAAGGCCATTGGCCTAACATTGATTACATGTATCTGCATAACCTCCCACACACCGTTTCAAGTGCCGTATAACACATCGGTCGCCTCCGCGAAATCACTTGTGCTGCCTGTTGCCCTAGCCCTGTCGAAGGCCTTTTCTTAGTTTTGCGAACGCTTTTTCAATTCCTATCTTCAATTCTCCAGATGCGGCGTCGCCTGTCTTCTTCAACTCTTCCAGTTTCTTCTGTGCTTCATTCAGTTGGGTCCGCAGTGCTGTTACCTCTCTTCCAAGCTTGGCTTTCGCCTTCCCTTTCGTCTTATCCGCCTCGGCTCTGAATTTTTCGAGATCAATCCCCCATTTTTTGAGTCGGGCCTCCAGCATCTCTACTTTGGCCTGAGCTTCTTTCTTTCTCTGTTCCATAATACGTCCTCCTTATAATGTGTTTAGGTGTTCCGAGTGATCTGTTAAAAAAATGGTTGCTCCTTCGATATTATTTACCAGGTCGATGCTTGAATTCCCGAGCAGCACTCTCAATCCATACTGAATGATTCAGCAGCCCCATACTTCTTAAGGCAGAAACGATGCTCAATGCGAGAGGACTCTTATGTTGATTCCCCGCCTCTGATTCCCAATAGATGTGGACGCTCAAATCAGTCTCCACCACTGAGTGGCAATATGTTTTCACTTTTAACAGGTGATTCAAAGAATCAGTCGGCGAATCAGACTCACCTACCCCCTTCAGCAGCTCATCGACTAGTTCTGTATTGATTTTTCCAGGGGAACGCAAAGTGATAATTTCAACCCATTTCATGCCAGAACCTCCTTAAACCTTTCGTTTGTCTTTCTAAGAGACAAGTTTCGTGCCAAGATAATTAGATAAGAAAATCATTGACTTACATGAGATCCTATTTTATAATTTACTAAATATCATAATGTGTGTTACGATATTTAGTAATTGTCACTATATATCGTAAGGCGACCTGATCGCAAGAAATGGACTACCACCAGACGATATGCTCACAAAGGCAAGTTAAACCAGGAGAGAGCGATGAGTGTCGATGAAAATGCTTTTTTTCGTGAGGCGACCCTGCGGATTTGCAGCAGTCTTGATATCGCAGAGGCTTTGAAGAGCTGCTTTTATTATGTAAAACTCTACATTCCAATGAACAGAATATACTTGCATTTATATGATGCGGATCTGAACCTAACGCGATTAGTGGCTTCGGTCCGCGATGATATGATAGAAGAACCTGAACGGATTTTGAACTTGCCCGAGAAAGGCCGGAATGAAAGGGCGGTCGAGTTGAATGCAGACTTGTTTGAGAATGGAGACGTGATCCGAGTTTGGAACCAGCCCGACCCGGAGAAGGGGATTCCGCAGATTCTGGAAAAACTTGGGTTCAACACGAAGACCTCATTAATGAATATGATTGTGAAGCTTGTCAAAGGAAAACAGATTGGTAGCCTTGCGCTGTTTGCCGATGGCCTGAATCGATATACAGATGAACATGCACGGTTGCTCAAACTGCTCCATAGACCCATTGCCATTGCCATATCTAATGCACTAGAACTTCGGGAAATCATTCGATTAAAAGATATGCTGGCCGACGATAACCGTTATCTATTTGAAGAACTGCGGTCAGCTTCAGGCGATGAGATCATTGGTTCGGATTTTGGTCTGAAGGCAGTGATGAAAATGGTGCAGCAGGTGGCGCCCCTCAACAGTCCTGTGCTATTGCAAGGAGAGACGGGCACAGGAAAGGAGGTGATCGCTAATGCGATCCACTATAGTTCGCCCCGCAGGGACGGACCGTTTATCAAGGTGAATTGCGGCGCAATTCCCGAGACTCTTCTCGATAGCGAGCTCTTCGGTCACGAGAAGGGAGCTTTCACCGGGGCGATCAGTCAAAAGAGAGGGCGATTCGAACGGGCCAACAAGGGCACGATCTTTCTGGATGAAATAGGAGAACTTCCAGCTCAGGCCCAAGTCAGACTGCTACGCGTCCTCCAGACCAAAGAAATCGAACGGGTGGGAGGGACAGCCTCCATTCAGGTGGACATCCGTATTATATCGGCCACAAATAGAAACCTCCAGCAGATGGTTGCCTCTGGGCGATTTCGCGAAGACCTTTGGTTCCGTCTTAATGTTTTTCCTATCATGATCCCTCCGCTGAGGCAGAGAAGAGAAGATATTCCGGCTCTGGTGCATCACTTGGTAGAGCGTAAGTCCAAAGAACTTAAACTTGCGGAGAGACCTGTGCTGGCCACAGGTACCCTGGACAAACTCATGGCTTATGACTGGCCAGGCAACGTACGGGAGCTCGAAAACTTAATCGAACGGGCTCTAATCCAGAACAGAGGCGGGATCCTTTCATTTGAGACGCTTTCGGATCCGCAAGCTCAAGCGGGTCGTGTAGTGATGCGTGATACAGACCCGAATCAGACCCTGCCTTCGTTGGAGGAGATCAATGCCCAGCACATTAGGCAAGCTTTGGAAATGGCTGGTGGTAAGATTAACGGACCAGGAGGAGCTGCCCAAATCCTCGGGCTACATCCAAATACACTTAGGGCCCGGATGAACAAATTGGGAATTCCATATGGAGGGAAAAGCAGGAAGTCTTCTTCGAGTGGTTAAGGGTAGGACCTGTAGCCCGCCCTTTTGGGTGAGTTTCTCATGAATCCATGGCCGTTGTATCGCAACTGCTTATCAATAATGGCGGGGCCGACGAGACTCGAACTCGCGACCTCCTGCGTGACAGGCAGGCGTTCTAACCAAACTGAACTACGACCCCGCTGCGCGGTGGGTGGTTATTGGTTCATGGTTTATGGTAAAAAGCTTTTAACCATTAACTACCTACCACGAACCATCCACCAGATTCATCTTGGGCGGTACAGGGATCGAACCTGTGACCTTCTGCGTGTAAGGCAGACGCTCTAAACCAGCTGAGCTAACCGCCCGGCTTGCGCCAGTTAATAGTTGATAGTTCTTAGTTCATAGAAAATAAAAAAACCATCAACTCTTTTTTATGCTCAATTCCTCTGGCTTGGATGCTTTCTCCTCTTGCTTCTTCTTTTCTCCCAAAAGGATAGCAATCGGAATCAGTACGCAATACCCTGCCACCAGAAGGATCGGGGCTAAAGTTATAGAGCCTTTGGCCAAGGCAATATAACCGACGATTATGACCAGAAGCCCAATCCCCAGCCAGGTCCAGTTCCTCTTGGTAAAAGGCAGGGCTCCCTTTTCTTTGGATTTCTCTACTTTGGGCTTTGTTTTTACTTTAGCCATATTTTCTCCGCTTAAATCACAAATTTAACAAAGATTTCGATAGAGTCAAGCAAAATAATCCATCTATCTATACCTTGAAAGCTTCTCCCAGACTATCCAGACGAGATACTGGAAGCCCCAGAACCGATCCTGGCGACAGACTCGCTCAAACCCATCACAAAAAAGAGAATCATGTTACAGATGGCTGCAGTATAATAGCATTGAAACTGGGAAGCCAGAAGAAAGGCCGTGACCGACAAGACACCTCCCAAGATCAGTGCTTTTGGATATCCTTCCACTTTTTCTCTATATCTACGCAGAAGATTCGTCAGGAAAACAATCCATATTAAAGTAAAAGCTACAAGCCCGACTATGCCGGCATTGACTGCCACGTTCAAAAAATCGTTGTGTGCATGACCGAAGACCTCGGACGGAACTTTCAAATACATCCTGTAGAATACCGGAAAGTTTCCAAAACCTATTCCGAAGATCGGATGGTCCTTGAAGATGTTTAAGGAAGTGGACCAGATGAGGGACCTGATGTCAGCCTGCTCAAAAGAGCCGGCCTGGGCTGCGATGAGCGACCTTCCCAGAATCTGCGGGTCGATCAGATAGACGATGATGAGATATCCGGCCACGGCAAAGATCTCCTTGACTTTATTTCGGCTTTTGAAGAAAACAAAATAGATGATGAAAGCAAAAATCTGTGCATAAAGGGTGCTTCGGGTGTAGGTAAAAAAGTTTGCTGTGATCGTCAGTACAGCGACTGTAAAATAGAAAATTTTCCAAGTGGCTCTTTTCTCGTATGAGCCCAAACAGAAACTAAGGATACCTATGAGCATCGCATAAAAACCATATGTCAGAGGTATGTCAAAAAAACCTATGGAGCGGTATTTTTTATAAGGCGTGAGAAAGGATGGATCCATCTGTATGTGACGCAGCACGTCATATCCGGTATAATGCTGCCAGATAGCATAAATAGCCACTATCCCTGAGATAAGGAAAATCAGATTAACCAGCCTTTTGATGAATCCTTCATCCTTGAGATTATTGATCAGCAGGAACGGGATGACCAGGAGCCATTCATCCTTCAAAGTGAAAAGGCTATGAAGTGGATTTTGCGAAAAGATGATTGATAAAACCCAGGCACCAAGATAGATCAGAACCGGTATCTCGAAAAAAGAGTGCTCCCAGTTGACACTTCTTCTGGCTACGATTTTCCAAACCCAGCCCAAGAGCGCAATACACAGCCCGATCTGAGTCCCGGCAATTGAAAAGGGGGAAAAAAATACAAAAACCAGCAATCCGAAATTGACTAGAGATTGCGAGGAGATAAGTTTAGATTCAATCACTCCGGACTGATTGTTCATCTGATTTCCTCACTTAAGGAGATTCTTCTTAACACTCCAATTATGTTTCTCAATACCCTTTCCAGGCCAAAAGGGAGCTTTTGAATATATCTTGCTGTCAGGTCAAAATCAAGCTTTTCCAAAGCCCTGGAGAAAGCTAAAATGACGGGATAGAGGACCACTCCCAGAAGTATGCTGATCAAAAGTCCGAAAACCCCGGGTATGAAAGCGGAGGGCAGGTAAGCGAGAAAACCCATGCAGACTGAAGCTAAGGCGATCTTCAAAAGAGAGATCATTGGAAATTTCACTTTCAAAAAGAAAGCGTAAAGGTAAATGATTATCCCCATTCCAAAGAAAACCTGAGCTGCGAAATTCACCCAGACTGCTCCTGTTGCCTGGTATTTCCGGGTAAGGATAAAATTCAGGACCAGCTTCAAAATCACTGCTAGGATGTAAAACCTTAATATCACTTTCTGTTTTTCCACGCTGTAAAGGAAGGAACTTGAGGCAGTCGAAATCGAGCCGACTGTGCCGGCTAAAAGGACAACAGAGAATATGAAGGCTGAAGGCAAATACTGGAAACCATAGATACTGGTTATGATTTTGGGGGCCAGAGCGATTCCCCCAGCACATAAGGGAAAGGCAATCAATGCCAAATATCTGGTTGAATTATAGTGAATGCCTCTCAGCCTCTCCTCTTTGCCTCCTCCATAGGCTTCTGACATAAAAGGCAGCAGAACTCCCGCCAGAGCACCAGGCAAAAGCAGGATAACTTTATTGGCTAAGTTAAAACCTAAATTATAAAAAGCCACCTGGGTTTCATTGCCGTATGCTCCCAGGAACAAAAGCTCGAACCTCTCCCACAAAAAAGCCTCCAAAAGCAGAATGACGAAGATGCTCCTGCTATAGTCAATGAGCTTACTCTTCAATTCGAAGGACAAACCTTCTTTGACATATGGATACCTCTTCGAATGATAGAGCTCATAATAAAGAAATGCTCCCAGAAAATTGGAGATAAAACTTACCCAGAAAAGATATCCTACGTCCTTTTTTAGAACCAGAGCTAACAACAGCAATACAAAAGTCAGAGGAGAAAGTATGAAGGTTAAAAAGGCTATCAGGTCATATCTTAAAAATCCGGAGAACCCAGCCATATAAATAGCTAAAAGCCCCATTGGAATCATTCCCAGGGCACCGATTCTGAGATAAACGGAAAGATAAGGCTTATGATAGAGACTGGCTATGAGAGGAGAAAAGATGAGTAATAAGATCGTTATGACAAACCCTGCCCAGAAAATCCATCTGGAGCAATTTCTGAGAATGCTTCCTGCAGAGGAGTAATCTTTCTTTCCTGAATATTCAGAGATATATTTAGTAACCGTGGTGGGCAGTCCAAGATTGACAAAATAACCGATGATGGTCAGAATCCAGAAAGCTAAGCTGTATTCGCCGAGCTTTTCCGGACCTAAGAGCCTGGCAACGACAATGGAGGTTATAAATCCAAAGAAAAGACCGCTCCCCCTGAAAAGGAAATTGTAGAGTGTATTTTTTGCTATGGAAGGAGTTAAAATCTTTTGAGGTATTTCCAAGATTTTGTTATCTCCGCTTTATTCGCTCTCCCCTTGCGGGAAAGGGTAAGGGAGAGGGGCAAAATAAAAAAACATTTTTTTAAAAAAGTCTCGTGACTATCCCTACTCAAAATCCCTCTCGATCAAATCGCACACTATATGTCCGATGAGAAAATGAACTTCCTGAATCCTTTGGGTTTCGGATGAAGGGACGATTATGGAAAAATCAGCAATCCTGCTCATCTCCCCGCCATCTTTACCTGAAAGAGCTAAGGTTTTCATTCCGATTTTCTTGGCAGTTTTAATGGCCAAGTTGACATTTGAGGATTCGCCTGAGGTGCTGAAGGCTAAAAGACAATCTCCTCTCTTGCCTAATGCTTCGACCTGACGTGAGAAGACCCTTTCGAACCCGAAATCATTGGCTGCCGCAGTAAGGACCGAGGAGTTGACTGTTAAGGCTATAGCAGGAAGTGCTTTCCTTTTAGAGGTTGATTTTAACCTCACCACCAGCTCCCCCGCGATATGCTGGGCATCTGCTGCAGAGCCACCGTTCCCGCAGAGTAAAATCTTTCCGTCTTTCTTTAGACAATTGCCCAAGATCAATGAAAGCTTGACGATTTTTTCCGCCAGCCCTGATTTGATTTTCTCTTTCAAGGCAATACTATCCTCAATCTGAGCTAAAGCAACCGAAATCTGTTTTGATGTCTTGGTCATAGTATTTTTAAATTGGTAGAACGGGCATCTTGCCTGTTCTGTTTTTGTAGGGGCGTATTGCAATACGCCCCTACATCTTTAAACATTCCTATGTATCGCTCTGGCGAAATCTTTCAAAATCCTGTCATTCCCCTTTTGTTCCAGCGCATTCCCAATTACCACAAAATTCGCCCCTGCTTTGACCTTGGCTCTCGCAGTTTCCGGATCTCTTATCCCTCCCCCGATTATCAGGGGAACGCTGATAAATTTCTTCACTTCTTTAATCAGAAAATCGGGCACGGACTTATCTGCGCCTGACCCGGCATCCATAAAGACAAATTTCATCCCTAAATATTCTGCTGCCAAACCATGTGCACAGGCGATATCCGGCTTGTTCGGAGGCAAAGGCAGGGTATCAGACATAAACTGAACTGAGGTCATTTTTCCGGATTCGATCAGCATATATCCAGTCGGGATCGGCTCCAGGCCAAATTCTCTAATCACCGGTGCGGCTTTCACCTGCTCGCCGATCAAAAGATTTGGATTTCTGCCTGATATTAGCGATAAGAACAATACCGCATCCGCATATTTCGAGACCTGGTTAGCATTTCCCGGGAAAATTATCACTGGGAGCTTGACTTTTTCCTTAATCTTTTCAATAGCCTCATCAAAATGTGTCGACAATAGAAGACTCGATCCCACCAAAATCCCATCAGCTCCCCCTTTCTCTGCCCTAAAGGCTAAATCAGAAATTTCCTTGGGGCTTAACCTGTCAGGATCCAGTAAAACTAAGAAGCCAGCCTTTTTCTCTTCAATTACCTTTAGTAATCTTTGATAAACTTTCAAATTCCCCTCGGTATGGAGTGCCTCATCCGTGATGATGTTGTTTTCCCTCTCCCATTTTGGGAGAGGGATTCACCCTCCCCTTACCCCTCCCATCAAGGGAGGGGAATTTAGTATTGAGATGGCTAATGCACTCCAAAAATTACTTAATCATCTTTTTAATTATCTCTGGCACTTTTGCTAAGGCAAAATCTAACTTGGTTATATCTTTCCCTCCTGCTTGAGCCAAATGCGGTTTTCCACCACCGCTTCCACCAGTCAGTTTTGCCACTTCCTTTACTATTTCCCCTGCCTTTATTCCTTTTTTTATCAAATCATCCGTTACCGAGACGACAAAAGAAAGCTTGCCGTCCGAGATTGCCGCAAATACGCCAACTGATGACTTAAGATTTTCGCGAAGAGCATCTGCTAAGCCCAATAGGCTCTCCCGGTTTCCATTTTCATCCTTATAGGAAATAACCCTGACGTCATCTAACTCAAAAGCATTCTTGGACAGCTCTCTGATCTTTTCTTTAGCTCCTCCAGCTTCTGCCTGTTTAACCTTTTTCTCCATCTCCCTGCTTGATTCGACAAGTTCAGCCACTTTGGTCCCTAATTCCTCTTTAGTAACTTTTAGGATATCAGAGATCTTTCCCAGAGTTTTCTCTTCTTCTTTGATCAATTGATAGGCACTCCTACCGGTCACTGCCTCGATCCTTCTTATCCCTGCAGCTATGCTGCTTTCAGAGATTATCCTGAACAAACCGATCTCCCCTGAGGCTTTGACATGAGTCCCGCCGCACAGCTCCATCGAATATTCATCTATCTTTACGACCCTGACTGTATCCTCATATTTTTCCCCGAACAAGGCCATCGCCCCAAGCTTTTTTGCCTCATCCAGAGTCGTGTTGAAAGTCTTGACCTCTAAATTCTCCCAGATTTTCTGATTGACCTTATATTCTATTTTTTCAAGTTCATCTTCAGTCAAAGCCTTAAAGTGAGTGAAATCAAATCTAAATCCATCTGGACTAACCAGTGAACCGGATTGATGAACATGTTCTCCTAAGGTCTCCCTCAAAGCTTTCTGCAGAAGATGAGTTGCAGTATGATTTCGCATTATAGATTTGCGTCTTTCAATGTCAATCTCTGCAAAAACTTTCTTGTCCACTTGTTTACTAATATCTCCCTTTTTAACTTCGCCCAGATGAATTATATGATCCCCTTTTTTAATGACCTCTTTGACTTCGAATTTAAATTCATCATTATAAATTATCCCAATATCATTTACCTGTCCGCCAGATTCTGCATAAAAGGGGCTTTCATCCAGAACCAACCCTTTTCCATCTTCAGACACAGATATGATTTTTGACTCAGTGTTGTAGGTTTCGTAGCCTTTAAATTTGGAAGTCCCTTTAATATCCCATGACAGAGATATATCTTTTCCAACAGTTTTAGCACCTTCTCTGGATAGATCTCTCTGTTTTTCTAACTCTTTCTCAAAACCCTCCATATCGACTGATAGGTTTTTCTCCTTTGCCATCACCTGGGTCAAATCAATTGGAAAGCCGAAGGTATCATACAGCTTGAAGGCTTCATTTCCCGGAATAATTTTCCCGCCCTTCTTTATAACTTTTTCTGCGACCTGCTCAAAAAGCTCAATTCCAGAATCAAGAGTCTCGCCGAATCTCTCTTCTTCTGATTTTATCACTAAGGATACATGTTCCTTCTTGGCCTGAAGCTCAGGATAAACTTTTCCCATCAAATTCACTACTACATCTGAAAGCTCAAATAGAAAAGGTTTGTGTAAATCCAAAAGTCTTCCGTGCCTTGCTGCTCTTCTTAAAATTCTCCTGAGGACATATCCTCTTCCCTCATTCGAAGGCATCGCCCCATCCGCAATCGCAAAGCTCAAAGACCGGATATGGTCGGCGATCACTTGGAAAGAATCGGAATGAGTCGATTTCTTATATTTGTGCCCGGAGAGCTCTTCTGTTTTTTTGATTATGGGCTGAAAAAGATCAGTATCATAATTCGAATCCACGTTCTGCAAAAGCGCAGTCAACCTCTCAAAACCCATTCCGGTATCCACAGTCTTGGAAGGCAGATCGGTGAGCTTTCCTTTTTCATCCCGGTAGTATTGCATGAAAACCAGATTCCATACCTCGATTACCCTTCCACAACCGCAATTGACCCCGCAGTCCGGTTTGGAGCAGGCATATTCTTTGCCCCGGTCATAATGGATTTCCGAACACGGCCCGCAGGGACCGACCTCTGCCATCTCCCAGAAATTCTCCTTGGCATCGAACCTTAAAACCCTTCCTTCTTTGATATCCGTATTTTCGTACCATAATTTTTCGGACTCATCATCATTGAGGAAAACTGTTGCCCAGAGTTTTTCCTTGGGCAGCTTGCACACCTCGGTCAAAAATTCCCAGGCATAGATTATGGCTTCTTTTTTGAAATAATCCCCAAAAGACCAGTTGCCTAACATCTCAAAAAAAGTATGGTGATAGGTGTCCTTCCCCACTTCTTCTAAATCGTTGTGCTTCCCCGAAACGCGGATACATTTCTGAGAAGAAGCAGCCTTGTTAAAATCCTTTTTCTCCAGACCTAAGATGAGTTTTTTGAACTGATTCATCCCCGCATTGGTAAAAAGAAGAGTCGGGTCATCCTGCGGAACCAAAGAGGAACTGGGGACGATTTTATGCCCTCTCTCCTCGAAATATTTTAGAAATTTTTCTCTGATCTCTGCGCTTTTCATTTTATCACTATTTTCTTTAGACCTAGCGACCTCACTCCCGTGAGGACGAATATTCGTTGCCACGGGAGTGTCAACGCTTCCGGCTATTATTCTTCTATCCTCAAAACCTGTTTGACAATATCATACGAAAATCCCCGTCTCAAAAGAAAACTCATCAATCTCCTTTTAGCCACATTTTCATCCAGTCCAACATATCTTTTTTTCCTTTTCTGCAACAGCTCTTTAGCTAAGACAAGCTCCTCATCTTCATCTTTAAAAAATTCCTTCAGAGCTTTTTCGATAATCTCTTTTTTTATTCCTTTCTTCCACAGCTCCTGTTTTAGAAGGATTTTCCCGCGAGGGCTATTCGAAATTCTGTCTCTGACGAAAGCAGAAGCAAATTCGTGATCATCGACTAAGTTTACTCTTTTTAAATCTTTTATTACCTCATCAATTAAGTTTTGCGCAAACTCCTTTTTCTTTAATTTATCCCTAACCTCTTTCTCGCTCCTCATCCGGTAGGACAAAAATCCCAGGGCAGTATCTTTTGCTTCTTTTTTGGTCTCGGACTCGATTATTTTGTCGATTTCTTTCTGCTCAAGCTCCTGTCCTACTTTTAAGTTATATCTGTAGACGATTTCTTCATCCAGACCAAAGGCAAACCTCTCATCTATAAAAACAGATCTTCTTTTCGGATTTTTCTTCTGCGGCTCAATTTTGGTTATCCGGGGCATCTCAAAGAGAAGTTAAAAGGAAAATACTTCGACTACTTCCCTTTTCCTTTTCCCACCATCTCCGGTTCTTTTTCTTCGGCCTTGATTTTGAGTCCCAATTTCTCTCTTACTTCCTGATCTATCTTCCTGGCAATATCTGGATTATCCAGCAAAAACTGCTTGGCATTATCCCTTCCCTGGCCCAACCTTTCGCCTTTGTAGGAGACCCAGGTTCCACTTTTCTCCAGAACATTCTGCTCCACTCCCAGGTCAATCAGCTCTCCTTCCCTGGAAATTCCTTTTCCGTATATGATGTCGAATTCGGCTTCCTTAAAAGGAGGTGCGACTTTGTTTTTCACCACCCGGACTCTGGTCCTGGAGCCGGTCACATCCTCGCCTTCCTTGATTGAGGCGATCCTGCGGATATCCAGCCTGACCGAGGAGTAGAACTTCAGCGCGATCCCGCCAGTTGTAGTCTCAGGATTCCCGAACATCACCCCGATTTTCATCCTGATCTGGTTTATGAAGATGACACAGGTTCTGGACTTGCTGATTGTACCAGTGAGTTTTCTTAATGCCTGGGACATAAGCCTGGCCTGCAGACCCATATGTGCATCCCCCATCTCACCTTCAATCTCTGCTTTGGGAACCAGTGCAGCAACTGAGTCGATGACTATGACATCTACTGCTCCGCTGCGAACAAGAGTCTCGGTTATTTCCAGAGATTGCTCGCCTGTATCTGGCTGCGAGATCAAAAGGTTGTCGATATCAACTCCTAAAGCTTTGGCATAATTTGGATCAAGGGCGTGCTCTGCATCAACAAAAGCAGCAACTCCACCGGCTTTCTGGGCTTCTGCCAAGATATGCAGGGCTAAGGTGGTTTTGCCAGAAGCTTCAGGACCAAATATCTCCACCACTCTTCCTCTGGGAACCCCTCCCACTCCTAAGGCGTGGTCCAGGGCAACTGAGCCAGTAGGGATAACCGGAATTTTTATCCCTAAACTCTCGGTTCCCAATCGCATTATGGAGCCTTTGCCAAACTGCCTTTCTATCTGGGTAACAGCCTGGTCCAAGGCTTTTTTCTTTTCCTCTGACGGATTTGGCGACATCTTCTCCTTCCTTTCTTTTATTTTTGTAGGGGCACGGCATGCCGCGCCCCTACCTTCAATGTCAAATCAAGAGAGGAATCTTTTTCAGCGGCGTGTAAATAGCCCCGGCTGGGTTAAGCTGGGACCTCATCACCACCACTTCTTTTATCTCGATCTCCTCTGTCTGGAAATTCATGATTTTTATCTGTTCAGCCAACTTTTCGATGTTTCTAGGAGATTTAACCCTTCCGATAGTTAGGTGCGGAGAAAACTTCCTGTTCTCTTTAGGATAACCGATATTCTCCATCTCCTGCTCTATTTTTCTTGCCATCAGGGCTAATTCCTCTTTCCCTTTTTCCACGCCTATCCAGACCACCCTTGGCCTTCGTATATTTGGGAAACAATCTAAATCTTTTAGATTTAATTTAAAACCCTTAATCCCCTGTATCGATTTTTCAGTTCCTTCAAACACCTTTTCGATTTTATCTTCAGGCACCTCTCCCAAAAATTTCAAAGTAGCATGCACATTCCCGGGTTTGACCCAGGAAACATCTGCACCCAATCTTTTCAGAGGGGACTGAACCTCTTCGATTTTCTTTTTGAATTCTTCTGTCAGCTCTACTGCTATGAAAGTGCGCATATTCTTTTTTGGAGTGCATCGACCGTGTCAATGCTTATTGTCCCTCCCTTGACGGGAGGGATAAAGGGAGGGTGATCCCTCACCCTAACCCTCTCCCACAAGAGGAGAGGGAATAGTATTACTTTATCACGGACGATGAACTCCATATTCCATGAAAAGCCTTACCAGATTCAATGCCGCCTGGGCGGTTCTTACCCTGATCGCCTGCCTGTCCCCTCCGAAGATAAACTTCCGGGCAAAAGAATCATTTTCGTGCGCAAAACCGATATAGACCAGGCCTACGGGTTTCTCCACAGTGCCTCCAGTTGGCCCGGCAATTCCGGTTGCAGAGACACCGTATTCGGTATTGGAAATTTTTCTGACCCCCTCAGCCATCAGGATTGCCACTTCCTCGGAAACTGCACCATATTTATCAAGTATTTCCTTGGGTATCTTCAAAAAATCCATCTTGGACTGGTTGCTGTAACTGATCACCCCATCCATAAAATAATCTGAGCTGCCGGATATATTGGTGAGTTTTGCTCCTATCAAGCCACCGGTGCAGGACTCAGCCACTGAGATGGTTTTCTTTTTATCTGAGAGTAACCTGCCCAAAATCTCCTCTAAGCTCTCTTTATCTATTCCATATATATTTTCATTCAGGATTTCTCTGATTTTCTGCTCTATCTCTGATATATCTTTCAAGGCTAAATCTTCGCTCTCTGATGTGACCCTCAACTTGATATCCACTCCGGAAAAGCTGGGAAGAAAACCTATCTTTACCGAACTTTTGATTTTCAAAACCGGGTCAAGTTTCTCATATATGGCTGATTCGATCATCCCCGTAGTCCTCAAGACCTTTTGCAGAACGGTCTTTCTGGAAGACCTGGTTTTCAAAAAAGGCAGGATCTCATTTTCTAAAATAGTTTTCATCTCCAATGGAACTCCTGGAAGCGCGAAGAAAAATCTCTTCCCTTCCTGGATAAAGATGCCTGGAGCAGAGCCGTATTGATTAGGCAGAGCTTTAGCTCCCTGAGGTAGTAGAGCCTGGTTCTGGTTGATCTTGGGCATCTCGATTCCCCTTTTTCTGAACCCTTCTTCTACCTTTTTTAAGATGTCCTCGTGAAAGACCAGATTTCTCTTGAATGCCTTGACTATCCCTTTCTTGGTCAAATCGTCGTTGGTAGGACCTAAACCTCCAGTGGCAATAACCAGATCCACCCTTTCCACAGCTAATTTGATTGCCTCGATAATCCTTTTTAAGTCATCACCCACTGAGGTTTTAAATGCGACTTCGATTCCTAAGCTGGAGAGCTTGTCCCCGATATAAGCGGAGTTGGAATCCAGAATCTCGCCGTGGATTATCTCATCCCCGATAGTGATTATCTCTGCTTTCATCTTTGTAAGATCCTTAATAAAATTAAA
>DATKKH010000187.1:0-6182 GCA_035543035.1 Terriglobales bacterium
GAGGAACTGGAAACTTTATCTTCCTCCACTTTGAAACCGGTCATAAACGGGACCGGAGTGATAATCCACACTAATCTCGGCCGTGCTCCCATGAGCAGAGAAGTCTTAAAACATATCACTGAAGTCAGCACAAGCTTTTCCTCCCTGGAGTATGATCTAAAGAAGGGGAGAAGAGGAGAAAGGACGTCCTTCCTGGAAAAACTGCTGTGTGAGCTTGCAGGCTCTGAAGCTGCTTTGGTGGTGAATAACAATGCGGCTGCAGTTCTGCTGATTCTCTCAGCTTTAGCCGAAGGGAAAGAGGTCGTCATCTCCAGGGGTGAACTGGTCCAGATTGGCGGAGGGTTTAAAATACCGGAAATCCTTGCAGAGTCCGGTGCGATTATGAAGGAAATCGGGACGACTAACCGCACTTCGCTTTGGGATTACCACAGAGCGATAAACAAGAATACCCGAATTCTTTTGAAGGTGCACAAAAGCAATTTCTGGATGTCAGGTTTTGTGGAAGAGGTTTCAGTCGAGGAATTAGTCAGGTTAGGCAGGACACACCATCTGCTTACTGTCGAGGATTTAGGCAGCGGGGCAGTTCCTTTTACTGAGGACTTCGGCTTAGGCCATGAGCCGAGAATCACGGAAGGGATTTCAGCCGGTGCGGACTTGGTTTGTTTTTCAGGAGATAAATTATTAGGAGGACCTCAATCCGGAATAATCATCGGCAGGAAAAAATATGTTGACCAGCTTAGGGAAAACCCGCTCTATCGGGCCCTGCGAGTAGATAAGATGGTCATCTCAGGCCTGGAACAAGTAATTTTGAATTATCTCAGAAAAGAAGAAGAGAAAATTCCTGTCTGGAGAATGATTTCCATGTCTCTACAGGATTTAAGAAGAAGAGCTGAAAGAATATCAGCCCAGCTTAATTCTTTTGGGATCTCCGTCTCCTTGAAAGAGAGCAAAAGCACTGTGGGCGGAGGCTCGCTTCCCGGTGAGACACTTCCTACTATTATACTGTCGTTAAATTCAGAAGTCCCTCCTGAGGCTTTAGCGGAGAGATTTCGCAATCTGGAATTTCCCATAATCGGACGCATCGAAAAAAATAGATTTGTTCTGGATTTGAGAACGATCTTCCCTGACCAGGATGAAATAGTTATACACGGGATAAGAAAGGTATTTGAAAAATAGTGCGACCCTTTAGGGTCGCTTAGTAACATGACGTCATTGCGAGGAGGTCATTTGACCGACGAAGCCCATCTGGGCTTCGTCCGCCTCTGGCGGACTCGCAATGACTGGCTCTTGACAGGGCTATTTATATGTTCGTAATCGGAACTGCAGGACACGTTGACCACGGCAAATCTGCGCTGGTTCTGGCTTTGACCGGAATCGATCCGGACAGGCTGCCCGAAGAAAAGAAAAGGGGGATGACTATTGATCTGGGGTTTGCCTGGCTTGCTCTGCCAGATGGAACCGAGATCGGAATCGTGGATGTTCCCGGGCACGAGAGATTTGTCAAGAACATGATTGCCGGCGTAGGAGGGATCGATGCCGCACTTCTGGTGATTGCCGCAGATGACGGTTGGATGCCCCAGACTCAGGAGCATTTAGAGATATTAGAGCTTCTGGGGGTTAAAGAGGGGATTGTGGTTCTCAACAAAATCGATCTGGTCAAGGAAGACTGGCTTAGTCTGATGGAGGAGGATGTCAAGCAGAGACTGAAAGGAACTTCACTGGAGAAAGCAGTCATTGTGAAAACTTCTGCTACAAAAAAAGAAGGAATAGAAGAGCTGAACAGACAGATTCAAGACCTGATTGCCCGGCTAAAGATGAGAAAAGACATAGGCAAGCCGAGACTTTATATCGACCGCGTTTTCACTATGTCCGGAATGGGAACGGTCGTAACCGGCACCTTGGTAGATGGTTCTTTCAAAGTTGGACAGGAAGTGGAAATTGCACCTGAGGGAATAAAGAGCAGAATAAAAAATCTGCAGAGCTATAAAAAACAGGTCGAGGTCGCAGGTCCTGGAACAAGGGTAGCGATGAATTTGATTGGCGCCGAGAAAGAGAAAATTAAAAGAGGAGATGTGGTAATTAATCCCGGAAATGCAATCCTCACCAATTTTCTGGATGCTAAAGTTACCGTGCTTCTGGATGCTCCGTTTAGCTTGAAACATGGTTCAGACCTTCTTTTTATGTTAGGAACTTCGGAGATTCTTGGCAGGATTTCGCTTTTGAATACAGACCAACTAAAACCTGGCCAGGCTGGATTTGCCAGGCTCAAATTGAACGACCAGGTATTAGCCAGAGTAGGCGATCATTTCATTTTAAGGCTACCGTCTCCTCCTAGGACCCTTGGGGGCGGGATCGTGCTTGATATCTTTCCTTCGAAACTTAAAAGGAAGGACGCAGAGCTGATTAAGTTCCTGGGCCGGAGAGAAGGACTGGATTTATCAGAGCTGATTTTGACCGAGCTTAAAAAAGTCGATTTCTTACTCAGAGAAGAGCTTTTCAAAGCCTCCATTTTCAGTACAAAGGAGATTGAGTCCGCCCTGATCCTGCTTGAAGAAAAGAAGGAAGTGGTGATTAGAAAAAATATGGTTATCGATAAGGCAAGATGGGAAAAACTTCTTGATCAGATTCTGGAAAGAGTGAAAAAAGAGCACGCGGATAAACCTTTCACTCACGGGTTACGAACCGCCGATTTATCTGCAAAGCTTCAGTTCAAAGAAAAACTGATTTCCGAGGGGGTAGAGTTCATTTTATCTGCTGGGCGACTAATCCAGAAAGAGAATTATCTGGCTCTGCCTGAGCATCGTCCTCAGCTGGCGGAGAAACAATCTCCCCTGGCTCAGAAAATCCTGAAAAAATTCGAGGAAAATCGATTAACTCCTCCCACCAAAGGGGAACTTTTAGAAGAAAATCTGGATTATCAGAAAATTTTAATCTATCTTCTTCAACAGGGGAAGCTGGTAGAGCTGAAAGAAGGGATTCTTTATACAAGAGAAGGTCTTGAAGAGATAACTCAAAGGATCAAAGAATTTATTTTCTCGAATGGACCATCAACCGTGAGCCAGATTAGAGAGCATTTGAATATTACCCGCAAATATGCAGTTCCGATTCTGGAAAAATTGGATGAGTCCGGAGTTACCCGGAGAGAAGGGGATAAAAGGGTGCTGGGAGAAAAGAAAGCTGGTAGCTGGTAGCAAGGAGCGCAAAGAAATAAAGTAGCGGGTAGTGAGTAGCGAGAGATGAGGAAAAAAATAGTTTTTTGTTGCTTTTTTCGGGGATTTAGATATTATTAGCTGAACATATATCTATTCAGAGGGATTTTTATGAAGAAAAGAGTGGTGGTCTACTTTTTAATCATTTTGTTATCTTTTGCCAGTCTTCTTTTCTCTGCCGGCAAAAGCGTAGATCTGGTCAATATTGATGGTGCGATTGGTCCAATCACTGCCAGAATCATCACCAATGCCATAAAAACAGCCGTGGATGACGGTTCAGAAGCTCTGGTGATAGAGCTTAATACTCCCGGTGGTCTGGATGAATCGATGCGCCAGATAACCAGGGATATTTTGAACGCGGATGTGCCGGTCATCGTTTACGTGGCTCCATCCGGCTCCAGAGATGCCTCTGCCGGCGTTTTCATCACCATGGCTGCTCATATTGCCGCTATGGCTCCGGGAACCAATATCGGGGCAGCTCATCCGGTCAGCATAGGCGGACAGATTGATTCGACCATGCAGGAAAAAGTAACCAACGATGCAGTTGCCTACATCAAAAGCATTGCCAGCAAAAGAGGGAGAAATGCCAACTGGGCAGAGCAGGCAGTCAGAAAAAGCGTATCCATCACCGAATACGAGGCGTTGAGAGACAGCGTAATCGACCTGGTAGCTAACGATGTCAGAGACCTGCTGGATAAAATCGATGGACGGAAAGTCGAGTTACCTTCAGGCGAGAAGGTGCTGAATACCAAAAATGCACTGGTTCACAGGATAAACATCGGCTGGTGGGATAATATACTCCAGCTGATAGCCAACCCGACCATTGCTTATATCCTTTTCACTCTGGCGATGTGGGGGCTTTTCTTCGAGCTTTCCAACCCAGGGTCGATCCTTCCCGGCGTTGTCGGCGGAATCTGTTTGATTCTGGCAATTTTTGCTTTTCAGGCGCTTCCGATTAATTATGCCGGGGTGCTATTGATAATCCTGGCAATAATCCTTTTCATCGCTGAGATTAAGGTGGTAAGCCACGGGCTTTTAACCATAGGAGGTATTGTCTCTATGATTTTGGGTTCTCTGATGCTGATAAATTCGCCCGAACCCTACATGCGGGTCTCCCTGACGGTAGTTGTGACTGTGACTCTGGGAACTGCTTTATTTTTCATCTTCGCAGTTGGATTAGGGCTAAAAGCTCAGATGAGAAAAGTAACCACTGGCGATAAGGGAATGATCGGGAAGACAGGTGAAGCCAGGACTGAGCTTAAGCCCGTAGGATATGTTTTCGTTCGAGGTGAGCTATGGAAGGCAAGATGTGATCCCCAGATCGGTGGAATAGAAAAAGGGGAGAAAGTTAAAGTTACCGGGATCGAAGATCTGATTTTGAAAGTAACTAAAGCGTAGGGTTAAGGAATCTTCAACTCTTAAACTTATAAACTTTTTAACCTTGTAAACTATAAAGGAGGAGCTATGGCAGGTGCAGGAATTCTTACTCTGATTATCATCGCGCTTTTCATCCTGGCAAATGCAATCAGAATTCTGAGAGAGTATGAAAGAGGCATAATTTTCAGGTTGGGCAGGCTGATGGGCGCCAAAGGTCCCGGTCTTATCCTCTTGATACCGATTGTCGACCGGATGGTCAAAGTCAGCCTGAGAGTAGTAACAATGGATGTTCCTTCGCAGGATGTAATCACCCGGGATAACGTTACGGTTAAAGTTAATGCCGTAATCTATTTTCGGGTGATAGATGCCAGCAAAGCAATAGTCGAGGTTGAAGATTTCCTTTATGCTACCTCTATGATCTCCCAGACTACTTTAAGGAGCGTCTTAGGACAGGTGGAATTGGATGATCTGCTTTCGAACCGGGAAAAGATTAACCAGCAACTGCAGAAGATAATCGATGACCAGACCGAGCCCTGGGGGATCAAGGTTTCTGTGGTAGAAGTGAAAAACGTCGACTTGCCCCAGGAGATGCAGAGGGCAATTGCCCGTCAGGCAGAGGCGGAAAGAGAGAGAAGGGCAAAGGTTATTCACGCCGAAGGCGAATACCAGGCTTCGGAAAAGCTGAACCAGGCAGCTGAGATCATCGGCAAGACTCCTACCGGCATCCAGTTGAGATTCCTTCAGACCCTGACCGAGGTGGCTACCGAGAAGAACTCGACTACCATTTTCCCGGTACCAATAGACCTTTTCACTCCGTTCATAAAGAAGCTGCAGAATGAGTCGGAGAAGAAAGATTAAATTCGGGTAAGACGTTAGATGTAAGACGTGAGACGAATGAAACAAAGGCTGGGATAGCAATTGACTTTTTTCCCAGCCTTTTGTCGTATAATCCTAGTAGAGGGTTTTCGTAGCGCGACCCTTTCAGGGTCGCTAGGATATTTGACGTCCGCAACAAACGGACGCCACATTTTTAAAAGATGTTGAAAAAAAAGGAGAACCGATGAAGAGGTTGGTCTGGACAATTGCGGTCATTCTTACAGTAGTTGGTATTTGTCTCAGTAATGCTCAGGCAAAATTGCCAGGTGAGGAAAATCTTGTTCAAAAAATCAAAGAGGTTTTGACTCCAACGATTTCGGTTCCAAAAAACCTGCTGGAGGGTTTTCATCCGGTCTGTGCCACGCCGGCTTTTGTCTGGATTCCAGGTCATAAAAAAGAGCTAAGCCCCGAGGCTCAGGTTGAGCTTTCTTTGCTGATGCTGACTCGTCCCACATTTGGCACCACCGAAAAAACCTATAATACCCCGGGCGGGCATTTCAAAATACACTATGTTACCTCGACGGTGGACTCGGTCTATCAATCGCACGTGGTGGATACCGCAGGTGTGCCCCTGTATGTCACCTTTATCGGAGGGATTGCGGATTTGGTCTGGGCCAAGGAAGTGGATACCCTGGGATACACATCCCCTCCCAGTGATCTTTCTTTTCCAGGCAATGGTGGAGACGGAAGGTACGACATTTATCTGAAATCTATGAACTT
>DATKKH010000188.1:0-12357 GCA_035543035.1 Terriglobales bacterium
AATGGAGGATCTGGGGCCGACTTTCGTCAAATTAGGACAGATCTTATCAATGCGTCCTTTCCTGATTCCCCTGGAGTTAGTCGAAGAGCTGGCAAAACTGCAAGATGACGTGGCTCCTTTCTCCTTCGAGGTGGTCAAAAAGATCGTCGAAAGAGAACTGAAAGTTCCTCTGGAAACGAATTTCTATTACTTTGACCCGAATCCGATTGCTTCAGCTTCTTTAGCCCAGGTGCACAAAGCCGTAACTCAAAATGGCGATAAAGTCGTGGTCAAGGTTCAGCGTCCGGATATAAAAAAGATCATTGACTCGGATATGAGTATTCTAAAGGATTTAGCTAACCTTTTTGACAGGTATATCCCGGAAAGCAAGCAGTATGATCCTAAAGGGATGATCGAGGAGCTTTCCAAGACCTTCCGCCGGGAAATAGATTTCAAAAACGAGGGAAGGAATATCGACATCTTTGCCGAGAACTTCAAAGAGGACAAAACCGTTTTTGTGCCCAAGGTCTTCTGGGATTTATCAACCAACCTGATTTTGACGATGGAGTTTATCGACGGGGTAAAAATCTCTAATCTTCAGGAGATAGAGAGAAGAGGCTGGGACAGGAAAACTATAGCCAGAAATGCGGGCAAAGCGGTTTTCAAGCAGATATTCGTAGACGGTTTTTTCCACGCAGACCCTCATCCGGGAAACATCTTTATCCTCGAAAACAACGTCATTGCTCCAGTCGATTACGGGATGATGGGAAAGCTTTCCGAAACTGCGATGGACGAGATGTCGGATCTTTTGATTGCAATAGTAACCTGGGACGCCAAAGCAGTAGTCAAAGTCTACGATAAGGCAGGAATACTTGGAGAGGGGATCAACCTGAAAGCCTTGGAAGCTGATTTCAACGATTTTATGTACCGCTATCACAAAATTCCGCTTGCCAGGCTGGATATGAAGACGATTATCAACGACCTTTTCTATATAGTCCACAGATACGAAATCCAGGTTCAATCAGAGCTGATGCTCTTAGGAAGAGCGCTCTCGACTTATGAGGAAGTTGCCCGGATGCTGGACCCGGATTTCAATTTCATTCACGAAGCCATACCATTTGTCAAACAACTGGCTAAAAGAAAGTATAAACCCAAAGTCATTTTCCGTGATTTTCTCAGGGGAGTTCACGACCTGAGAGATTTTCTGGCGGGATTTCCCTTTGAGCTGCGGAGAATAACACAGAAGATAGGCAGGGGAGAGCTGTCCTTTACCCTCCAGCATAAAGGGCTGGAGAAACTTATGCTGGAAATCGACAGGGCGTCGAACCGTATATCATTCTCGTTGGTGGTCGCTGCAATAATCGTCGGCTCTTCTCTGATAATGAGGATGGACGTAGGTCCATATCTTTTCGGTTACCCGCTTTTAGGGATCGTAGGATACATCCTGGCAGGACTTTTAGGCGTCTGGCTGGTGATTGCTATCTTAAGGTCGGGAAGAATGTGAGAAAAGAAGCAGGTAGCTCGCAGCCAGTAGCAAGGAGCGAAAAAACAATACAAGGCAATAGGTGATAGGTTATTGGTCGTAGGTTTCTCCCCGCCCTGTCTTCTTAAATAGCAAGCGAATCCATTCCGCACTATATACCTGGACAGTCAGCTTGACAAAACGATTTATTTGGTTATATTCAGAAGAAAGGAGTCTTTTTGTATTTATTGCCAAGTATTTATAAGTACATGACGGACAACAAAGATTAAATGTTAGATTCAACCAATACTTTAAACGGGGCGGATGTATGAAGAAACTTGCAGTCTGCTTTTTTTTGTTCCTTTTTACATGGGTAGAATTTGCTCATGATAACTCAATCCGAAGTGGAGAAAACTATCTAGCAAGAGTAGAATTCAAATCTTTTGATGATCTGCAAAAGATCGTAGAAAGTAATTTCAAATGCCTTTCCAGAGGAACAGGATTTGTAATCGGGAAGGCTGATCTCAAAATCCTGAATCAACTAAAGAATCAGGGTCTGACCTATGATATTTTAGATGAAGATGCTCAGCTGAAGGATTATTATTTTGTCTGGTATAGAGGGAAGGAAACTTTGTCCAAAGCATCTGATTGGATCGAGACAAGAGGAAGAATCATTTATCAGGAGGGCAAAATGTTCCTGGTAGAGGGGAATCCTAAGGAAATCCAGGAGCTGCCTTCTTATCAGATGTCGCTGCAGAAACTCTCCTGGAGACCACTGGTACCCGAATTGCCCTCACCTTTAGAAGAAGCATATAAACCCGCTGCTCACTCGCCAGTGATTGCGGGAATGATTAATAAAGTCAAGACAGAAGACCTGTTAGGAATAGTCAAAGACCTTTCGGGGGAACGCTCAGTTCTCATCAACGGAGTTCCGGATTCGATTCCCACAAGATATGCAGAAGTCGACGGAAGTTACAAGGCTGCCAGTTACCTTCTTGGAAAATTTCAGCAGATGGGCATAGAGGCAGTTCCCGACACTTTTTATATGCCTTCCAGAGTAATAATTTCCAGCGTTAAAGCTGCACGGGACGGTCAGACAGCCTGGGCTTCTACCAAGGGCAGCTCGATCTTAGAAACCACTAATGGAGGTTCACGCTGGTCCACAGTACCGGGAACCGAGCAGTATAAATTGAACAGGATTTTCCGGTTGACAGATGATACCTTGTGGGCAGTGGGCGAGCAAGGGCTGGCAGTAAATTCCACTGATAAGGGTGAGTCCTGGGTAATAAAGAGTGCGCAGACAGGCAGGAATCTCATGGCATCCTATTTCGAGAACAATTCCAGCGGATGGGTAGTAGGTGAAGCAGGAAAGATTTTTTACACCTCAGATGGAGGCACGAGCTGGATAACCCAGACAAGCGGCACAACGGAAATACTTTACAACATTACTTTTTCTGCACCCGGCCAGGGCTGGATCGCCGGAGCAAACGGCAAACTGCTTCACACTACGGATGGAGGGGTAAACTGGTCAGCCGTATCTTCAGGCACAAATAGCGATCTATATAATATTGCCTTCGTGACTCCATTGAAAGGGTGGATCGTGGGAGCTATGGGAACAGTTCTCTACACCCAGAATGGAGGCGTCAATTGGATCTCAAAAGATGTTGGAACAACAAGCGACATAGAAGGTTTAAGCGTTGCACCGGATGACACTTTAAAAGTCTGGCTGGCAGTTTTCAACGAAAGACTCATTATCAGAACAAGAGATGGGGGAGGCAGCTGGTCCAGTAAATATATGGAAGAAGGGTACTTCGGGATAGACTTTGCCAATTCACAATCAGGCTGGGTTACAGGAGGTTTTAGCCTGGGCAGCACCACGGATGGGGGTGACGACTGGACTTCGCAGATAGATAATTTAGCCATCGGGAGACCCTACATAAACGTAGTCGCTAAGATTTCAGGCCGGCTTTTCCCGTCTATGGAATACTTGATCACGGCACACTATGATGATTACTCTCAAAACCATGATTTTTACGCACCCGGCGCGGATGACAATGCCTCAGGAACAGTCTCGGTCCTGGAAGCAGCCTCGGTCATGAAGGACTACCAGTTTGTGAATACAGTCAAATTCGTCTGCGTCACGGCCGAAGAGCAGGGATTGATCGGATCAGATAAATATGCCAGCAAGGCAAGGGCTCAGGGGGAGAAAATCATGGGTGTTCTCAATTTCGACATGATCAGCTATGACGGGAACCATGACGGGCATATCGAGGTTCATACGGACTCCAACTCCCTGGGACTTACCAACGTGCTTAATAACGTGATTCAGGATTATGGATTCGGATTCGTCCCCAGAAAGGTAATCATCAATAATGGAAACGACTATTCCGATCATGCTTCTTTCTGGACCTATGACTATAAAGCCATTTTGGGAATTGAAGATGATTATGACTTCAATCCCTCATATCATACCACTGGAGATAAGATATCGCTTTTCGATACCACTTATTTCAGAAAGTTCGCCCAGATGGGTTTAGCCACTCTGGCCACTCTGGCAGGACCGTATTCTGACCTGAGAGGAGATGTAAATCTGGATCTGCAGGTTACCGTCTCGGACGTTGTCTTCCTGGTGAATTATCTGTTTAAAGGCGGGCCAACTCCCAATCCTTCCTTCCTGGGAGACGTGAACTGCTCAGGAACCGTCGATGTGTCTGATGTTATATATCTGGTCAGCTATTTGTTCAAAGGCGGACCGAGACCCTGTTCGGGATAACGAAAGAAAGCAAATAGCTTGTAGCTGGTAGCAAGGAGCAAAAAAAGAAAAGGAAGAAGGAAGATGTAAAAAGGAAAATGAGATTTTCGATGGCGTGAGTCGCTACCAGTGATGCAGCAGGAAATAGCTGCTAGGGCGAGGTTTCCTCGCCCTTTTCATTTAAATTCAAATCGATTAAGGAGATGTCAGGTGATGCCACCTGGTATCGTAATCAGGAATTAAGATTCTTCAATACACCTAAAGGTTTACACTCCATTAATCTTTCCCTTTTTCTCTTGACATTATTTTCGTATAAATTTATTATAGGAACGATAGACGTCTACAGTTTTTTTAGTATCATCTAATTTAATAAAAGATATAAATCAATCTTGCAATCGTCATGCTGAGCGAATTAAACTTAAGAGAGAAGAAGGTTCTCAAGGCTTTGATCAGTGAATATATCCTGACTGCAAAACCGGTGAGCTCCAGAGTAATTGCCGAGAAGTACCGTCTGGGCATAAGCTCTGCGACTATAAGAAATTTGATGCAGGACTTGGAAGAGAAAGGTCTGCTGACTCAGCCGCATCCTTCTGCTGGCAGGATTCCAACTGATAAAGCCTATAGAATCTATGTGGACAATCTCATCAGCCCTGAAAAGTTGACCACGCCCGAAAAGGAAAAAATCAAAAAGGATTTGTTTTCGGACTACACGGCGATAGACGATTTGCTGGCTCAGACCTCAAGGATTTTAGGCAGGACCTCAAGTCTGTTGGGCGTAACAATTGCTCCCCATCTGGAGTCTGAAATCCTGACCCGTATCGATCTATTATCTCTCGCTGAAAAAAGACTTCTGGTGGTTTTAGCAGCCAGATCAGGGATAGTCAAGAGTATTATTTTAGAAATCGATTCTGAGATAAAACCTGAAGCTCTTCAGGAGACTGAAAAAATATTAAATCAAAGGCTTTGCGGCTTGAGTCTCAAAGATATAATGTTCTCGGCTGAGAAAAGGCTCAAAGACAGCTATACGGCCAAACCCAGCCTGATCAAACTTTTCCTGGATTCTACTGACAATCTCCTGACCTTTCAGGAGGAAGAGAAGATTTATCTGAGCGAACCGAACAAGCTTCTGGACCAACCCGAATTCAAGGATTGGAACAGGCTTTCTTCTTTTAGCCGGATCATAGAGGACAAGAGATTCTGGTTAAGGACGATCAGCGATAAAGTAGAAAGCAAAGGTGTCAGTATTGCCATCGGTAGAGAACTGGGAAAACAGGAGATCGAAGCCTGCAGTCTGATCTGCTGCGCTTACGGAAAAGGGAATCTAAAGGGGAAGGTAGGTCTGATCGGCCCAACCCGGATGAGGTATGCTAAACTGGTTTCACTGGTGGATTATACTTCTGTGCTTTTGGGAGAGGTTTTATCTCAGTAAAGCTCAAAAGTTTTAGATGAAATAGATACTGGAATGTAAACCTTTAGGTTTACCCTGCATAAAGCTAAAGTTTCATACTCCAATTAAGAGGAGGGTAGTTCTATTGACTGAGAAGAATGAAGAAAAAAAAGGAAGTGCCTCAGCTGATTCCTCAGAGAAGAAAAGATATGAAGAAGATGAGGAAGAACTGGAAGAGAAAAAAGAGATGGATTTAGAAAAAGCTGAATCTGGAATAGAAGAGACCAAGGAAATCCAAGTCGATCTTCTGAAAGAGCAGTTAGAGAAGACTGAGAAAGAGTACAAGGAGTTAGAAGACAGGTTATTGAGGGTTGCGGCAGAGTTTGATAATTACAAGAAAAGGACTGCACGGGAGTTTCAGTCAATAATCAAGAATGCTAATGAGGAGTTGATCTCCCAGTTAGTCGAAACTTTGGATAATTTCCAGAGGGCATTGGACTCAGCCTCAAGGTCAAATTCGACCAAAAACTCAAGCGATTTTGACAGTTTTTACAAGGGGGTGGAATTAATTTACCAGCATTTCAAAGATATCCTGGTAAAAGAGGGGCTTAAGGAAATCACAGCTATAGGCGAGCCTTTTGACCCGCATTATCACGAAGCAGTAATGCAGCAGGAAAGCGATAAGTTTGCCGAAGGCACAGTGATGGATGAGATCAGCAAGGGTTACATGTTAAACGACAAGGTGATTAAACATTCTAAAGTTATAGTGTCTAAAGGGAAAAAAGCGGCGAGTGGTCAATAAAGAGCAGTCAGTGATCAGCCGACAGCGGTCAGCAACAGACAGCTGACTGCTGAAAGCTGACAGCTTTCGTGCCGTTCAAGACAAAAAACTCAGATTGAGAGAAATAGGAGGATAAGAAAATGCCAAAAGTCATCGGAATTGATTTGGGAACGACTAATTCCTGCGTGGCGGTTATGGAAGGGGGTGAACCTAAGGTAATCCCAAATGCGGAGGGGATGAGGACTACTCCTTCGGTCGTGGCATTCACCAAAACAGGGGAGAGACTGGTCGGACAGATTGCCAAGAGGCAGGCGATTACCAATCCGGAAAATACGGTTTTCTCCATCAAAAGATTTATGGGCAGAAAGCATAACGAAGTCTTGGCAGAGGAGAAATTAGTTCCCTACAAAATCGTGGAAGCAACCAATGGCGATGTCAGAGTCTTAATCCAAGGAAAAGAATACTCGCCTCCGGAGATCTCGGCCATGATTTTGCAGTATATGAAAAAAACGGCAGAGGATTATCTGGGAGAACCGGTTATTCAGGCAGTCATCACAGTTCCGGCATATTTTAACGATTCCCAGAGACAGGCAACCAAGGATGCCGGAAGAATTGCCGGACTGGACGTCATACGGATAATAAACGAGCCGACATCTTCCTCTTTAGCTTATGGTCTGGAAAAGAAGAAAGATGAGAAGATAGCAGTGTTCGATCTGGGTGGCGGGACTTTCGATATCTCGATCTTGGAGATTGGCGAAGGTGTTTTCGAAGTCAGGTCCACCAACGGCGATACTCATTTGGGCGGGGATGATTTTGACCAGAGAGTTATCGACTGGATGGCGGACGAGTTCCAGAAAAACTATGGCATAGATTTGAGAAAAGACCGTATGGCTCTGCAGAGGCTTAAAGAAGCAGCAGAAAAGGCCAAATGCGAGCTTTCATCCACCATGCAGACAAATATCAACCTTCCGTTCATCACTGCTGACGCCTCCGGTCCGAAGCATCTTGATCTATCTCTCACCAGAGCAAAGCTAGAGCAGTTAGTGGATGATCTGCTCCAGAGAACGATTGGTCCATGCAAAAGAGCTTTGGAAGATGCTAAGCTCTCACCAGAGGATATTGATGAAGTCATATTGGTCGGAGGACAGACCAGAATGCCCAAGGTTCAGGAATTGGTAAAAGACCTTTTCAAAAAAGAGCCGCATAAGGGAGTCAATCCGGATGAAGTGGTTGCAGTTGGTGCAGCGATCCAGGCTGCGGTCCTGACGGGTGAAGTGAAAGACGTCCTGCTCCTGGATGTGACTCCTCTTTCTCTTGGAATCGAAACTTTAGGCGGGGTAATGACACGTTTAATCGAAAGAAACACCACGATTCCCACCAGAAAGAGTCAAATCTTTTCCACAGCCGCAGATGACCAGACTGCAGTCTCGATCCACGTTCTCCAGGGAGAACGGGAGATGGCTATAGACAACCGGACTCTTGGAAGGTTCGACTTAGTCGGGATTCCACCAGCACCCAGAGGGATACCTCAAGTAGAAGTCACCTTCGACATAGATGCCAATGGAATAGTTCACGTTTCAGCCAAAGATTTAGGAACAGGTAAGGAGCAGTCCATCAGAATTCAGGCTTCCTCCGGACTTTCCGAACAGGAGATCAAGGGTATGGTGAAAGATGCAGAGGTTCATTCGGAGGAGGACAGAAAGAAGAAAGCCCTGATCGAGGCCAGGAACAAAGCTGACCAGATCGTCTACACCACCGAGAAGACATTAAAGGAATATGGAGACAAAGTCTCTGCTGAGGAGCGACAGAAGATCGAGCAGGCAATAGAGAAAGTCAAATCAGTGGTGCGCAGTGACAATAAGGAGGAAATCGACAGGGCAACAGAAGAGCTTCTGACTGCCTCTCACCGAATAGCAGAAGAGATGTATAAGAAGACCACCACTCAGCAGCCCGCAGGAGGAGGTCCAGAAGCACAGCCCGAACAAGGTAAAGGAGAGGATAAGTCTAAGAAGGAAGGGGCAGTGGATGCGGATTATGAGGTGATGGATGATAAATAATCAAGGATAATTGAAAAAGGAAGAAGGAAAATAGAAAAAAATATTTTCTCTGTTTCGTCAGGAGCTACTCCTGACGGTATATAATATAGCGTCCGGGATTGTCTCGGACGTTATTTTTTTGTGACCTAAGACGGATCGTGGTGTCGATATTCCCGCCGCCTTAAGGCGACGGGAAAGGGTCGTACTAAGAAAATAACAATCGGTAGCCTCACCTTGCCTCAAGGTGGGGTCATATGTAAGAGACCCATGTTGAGGGCAACATGGGTCTACGGATTTTTCCGGGAAGGTAGAAGCGTATTGGATGTATCTCAATCTTTTTAGCTTTTCTTTTTCTGAAAAACCTCAGCCCACTTCACTTTCCCGGTCATCTGCATAACTACAAACAAAGTTAGAATGCATAGAATGGTAATAACCAGTCCGGTGTACCCCTCAAAGAAGAAGGTGTAGGAAAAGAAAACCTGGTAAACCAGCTGGGTGACTCCGATTTCCAGAAGCGCGAACCGGGTGCGGACGACGAGACGCATATAGGTTACGGCCAGGAGTATGGAGACAGCCGAGCAAATGAAAAATGCAGCGTGGATCGAAATGTGATCCACCAGATAAGCCAGGAGGAGATGGAAACTGAAGAAAGCGGCTGCCAGGAAGAAATAATTCATCGGGTGGATTTCGATTTTTCTCAGCGTCGTAATGATGAACAACAAGAAGAAAAACAGAAACAGAGAGATCGGGGCTGAAAAAGTGACTTTGCTGACCCAGGGTCCCGGATTGAGCTTGTTTGGCATAACCATTCCGATTTTGACGCCGGTAAGGAGGTTGGAATACTGCCAGCCCAGCTGCCATCCGTCCCTGATCTGGACCAGAGAAGTGGGAGAGATACTGTTCTGAGGAAAGTCTATCTTTTTGAAATTTGTTCTCATATTCAGCAGGAAATCCCTCACCTGACTTACATTTTCGCCAAATTCGTACCCCCATTCACTCATTCCCTGTGATTTGTAGGCTATCTCCACGGTCTCCCTCTTTCCAGGATCAAGCTTAAGAACCTGTTGTATAGTACCGGAGGATGGTTCGATGTTCTGAAGCTCCTTTCCCTCGACGGCAAATCTAAAATTGTCATAAACTGCCCCGGGAGTTGGAAAGGTGAAGCTTATGAACATTTCGCGGGGTTCCGGTGTATCATTGGAGACTACATAACGCGCGGAATAGTCGACAGCATAAGTCGGATACCACAACAGTCCCTTTTTGCGATGCTCCAAAAATAATGAAACATTGATCTGGCTGGACTTGAGAGGGACATAATTGGTGATGGTCTGGGTCTGAATCTCGCTGACCGTCTTGCCTGACTCCACGCGTTGGGTTACGTTCTTACTTACGGTCTCATAGTAAACCGATGGTGCTTTCTGGACCTGGACAGTTCCCCAGAGCTGTCCGACTGCATTCCTGAGTCTGTTATCCTGAGTGTCCGTGCGCAGTAAAACTGTTCCACCCAGAATAACCCAGGCACCAGCAGTGCAGGCAAAAATGAGAACAATAGCAGCAAGTCTTTTAATCATGTTTCAACACCCGTTAAGATATTAAGTTCTTGTAGGTCCGACTTAAACCTTTGATTGGTTATATTGTGATTATCGGACGATTGTTCCAAATTAAAAGAAATAAGGCAGGATGCCAGGACATCTTTCCCGGCATTTATTGTATCTCAAAAAGAGTCGCGCTACGATAATTATCGAAGCCCCACCTTGCCTCAAGGTGGGGTTCTAAGCAACGATCCATGTTGAAGGCAACATGGGTCTACTGTTTATCTACCTAAACAAGTTTATCCTGCAGAGTGTATGTCGTTGATTCAGGCTGTTCGGCTCCAGCTTAAGCCAGCGTAGGGATTCGCCTTATTAGTTCAGTCCAGTCATTGCCGATCGCCTTTTGGATGAGCTGCTTGACTCCCGCGAATACTGGAGGAGGCATCACCATTTGCATGATACGAGTCATGTTCTCGCGGTCGTCGTTACCTATCAAAGGGAACATCCACACAACCAGCTCTGGAAAGCGGTCCTGTGGGACGGTGCTTGCCATGAGACCGACCGCTTTACCTTGCTCGGACATGGGCACGCGTTCCCTAACAAGCCGATAAAGGTGAGCGTCTTCCTTTCCCAAGTGAATGTCAAGATGGAACTTAAATGCTGCAGTGGCTCGTGCCGTATCCAATGCATTATGTGTAGACACTGCAGCGTTCAAGACGTCGAACGCTGCATCCAGGCCTCTGTGATCTCTTTCGTACGCCTCGGAGACCAAAGGTGCGACTGCTTCAAGCGCAGGGAATATAGCCAATTCCTCGCCACGGGCGTGCCAAACCAGCACTTCGTTAAGGAAACGAAAGCGCTCGATTTTCGGTGCAAGTCCAGGCTTGCCGCGTGCCGAAGCGATCGCCGCCGCATCGATCTCGCTCATGTCACGTCTAAAGGCATTGTGGATAGCCATCACTGCATCAAGTGGTTCTGCCATTTTTCATCTCTCCCGGTATTTTTGTATGTCGTCAAACAAAGTGGACATTTAATGTCTAAAAGCTAAGGAGTACCTTCCCCGAAAGCAAGAGTTTATTTGAGTAATTTATCCCAGATTCTATCCGGGGATTATAATCAGACAGAGAAGGGGCGGAGGACGTTATCACCCCGCCCCTACAGATTACTAAGAACTCAAAAAATTAAATCAATCCAAATTCTTTCTGCAATGCCTGGGAAGCTAAATCTACCTGGTTTTTGGCTATCAGACAGTGTAAGCAGGTCATAGAGGTGGAAACTGCCTGAACGTTGATGTTATGCGCGGCTAAAGTATCAAATGCCCTGCCTGCTATCCCCGGGGTCTGGGAGAGCTGGGGGTGGGTAACCGTTACCACTCCCACCTCCGGGTCAATCGACACTTCTTCTGCTTTAATATCTTCCCTGATCTTTTTAAGCTCGAACATCGCATACTGCATATCTTTTTTCGCCAGGACGAAAGTGATATTTACTTTCCCGCTGGTGCTGGAGGAGGAAGTGATCAGCTGGACGTTAACCCCGTGTGACCACAGGCTGCCGAAAATCCTGGCTGCGATACCGGGCAGATCCGGAACGGAAACCAGGGTCACTTTCGATATATCCTTTAAACTCTGAATCTGGAATTCAGGCATATCGACCTCTCAGGTTTGGAATTCTTATTTTTCAAAGAAAACAATTTCCCCAACTGCAAAATAGCACAAATCAGTTTAAAGTCAAACAATTTGTGAATAGTTTCACGAAAAAACCAAAAAAAGTCGGAATTTGATAGGGTTTGTCTCATTTCGGAATCTTGGGGAAACAGGGATGACTATATTAACTCCCTACACCTCTACCCCAAAGAGAGAAGGAGGAGGGCAAGACTAGTCCGTCCCCTGAAGGGGACGGGAATAAATCCTGTATTGCCGTCTGCTTTAGCAGACGGAAAAGAAGATGACCTCACTCCGCCTTCGGCGAGATTTTTAACCTTTCCTCTCCTGAGAGAAGAGGGAATAAAAAAAAATCGTCGGGCACAGGACCCGACGCTACGGGCTCCGTTATTTAAAGTGAAATAGTTCGAAATTATTTATTTTTTATTTATTAACTTAATATACCTAATTCATTAAGCCATTTCGAAACAACTTTTTGAACATCATTTACCCTGCTGCCTCTAATTGCCAACCCCTCAAGAACATTGGCATTGGGACAAAGTTTTTTTATATCACTCACGCTTTTGCCCATTCCACTGCCCTCGTGCGTACAAAAGGGAATTATGGTTTTACCAGTCAAATCATATTCAGACAAAAAAGTCCTGACAGGTGCAGGAAAAGTAGACCACCAATTAGGATATCCGAGAAAAATGACATCGTAAGAATTTATTTTCTCAACTTTTGCTGAAAGCTCAGGTTTAGTACCCTCATCCAGTTCTTTCCGGGCT
>DATKKH010000189.1:0-9088 GCA_035543035.1 Terriglobales bacterium
TCGTAGACCTACAGGGCAATTACACTTGTATAGGGAAAAAAGGGGTAGAAGACAAGGACGTTTCTAGTGGTGCTATTGGACCTCCGCAAGCCAGATGGTCTCCGGACGGTAAAAAAATCGCTTACATGTATATGACGGGAAAAGGGGAACAACTCGAGACAATCGGCTCTGATATATATATTGAAAACCCAGATGGGACTGATAGAATTCGGGTGACAAATACCCCAGATGAGTTTGAGGTTTATCCTGTTTGGTCACCGGATGGGACAAAAATAGCCTGCACGGGGTATTATAGTCATAAAATCTATGTTATAAACATTGAATAGGTCTTTTCTGATAAACGACTAAGTCGGGGGTGATAAAATGACAAAGGAAAATTTGATTTTTGGGGGAGCACTTCTCATTTTCTTGTTTACTTTTCGAATAGTTTTAGCAGACCCTATTTTTTATGACGTCTGCGTAGACCCAGGACACGGAGGTCCCGGTGCAACTAAATATGGTTGGAACGGCGAGGATTATGGCTCCTACGGTTTATTCAATAGGCTCTCCGAACAATGGATTAACCTGCAGGTGGGATTTGCATTAAGAGACTCGATTCAGCAGCCAGGATTTCTTTGGAAATATGCAATTATGACCAGAGAAACTGAACAGGCTGAGAATATGCCAGCAGATTATTTGCCAAGGCTGTGGTTTCGGACCAGCCTGGTTAATCACGCCAATAACGGGAATCCCGTCTATCAATTCATCTCTATCCATCATAATGGGTTGCCTGAGGGCTCTGAACAAGGAACAGAAGTTTTTTGGTCCTCAATCCCACAAACGGATAGCGGGCAATTCCGCTCTGTGGAGAAGAAGCTTGCCCAGAAGATACTCTTACAGCTTCTTAACAAGTGGGGTTACCAAAATCGTTGTAGCACTCACTGCTTGTCTCACGACATAAGTTGCTGTGAAAGCCAAAAAAAATATTTGGTCTTATGGAATACTATTCCGGTATCCGCTCTTTCCGAGGCTTCAGATATTAGTTTTCACTCTTGGGAAGAAGAACTTTTCGATGATTATAACTTGGTACATGAAAAAGAGGAAGCTGGAGCTCTTTATCACGCTTGGCGAAGCTATGTTCACAATGGAGGAATAGTAACAGTTGCCAACCATTGGATTTCAGGGAATGGTGGTTTGGTAGAGGTAGATGATGTTGTTAGAAATTCTCCTTTTGTCACTTGCTGGGAAGCAGGAGAATGGCATGGTTTAGTTGCGGCTCCGATTTATAATTTTGATGGAGAGCATGTATGCATTTTTCAGTATTGGAAGGAAGTAGAAACAGGCATGATTTGGTTGAACCAAAATGCGATTAGTGTAGCTGTGCCCGTAGGTGAATCCACTCATACCTATCTGGCATATTACCAGGGTGGTCACTATTTTACTAATGTTTATTCCCCTTATGGCGGAGAGGAATGGCTTGTAGGAGATACTGGTCCAATAATTTGGCATGGAACTGGGCAAGGTACCTCTGTGGGTGTTGATTCGACAACATTAATCGACGTTTTTTTGGATAGAAATAGCGGGTATGGAGGATTTTCAGAAACGCTATTCACCGGTATACAAAGAAAAGATAACTGGAGCGCCGAGTGGCAGGTAATAGGTCCAGCTTCAAGCAAATGCAGGGTAAAAGTTATTGCCCATGACTGTGTTGGTAATACTGCATCAGATACTAGCAACTATGATTTCACTATCAGGTTTCCGAACATCGCAGGTGATGCTAATAGTGATGGAAGTGTCACGGTTGCTGATGTAGTTTACCTTGTAAGTTATCTTTTTAAACATGGTCCTCCACCTGACCCTTTGTGGAAAGGGGATGCGAACGGTGACTGTGAAGTGACCGTTTCTGATATCGTTTACATGATAAGTTATTTTTATAAAGGTGGAAATCCTCCGGTAGTTTGTAATCCTACTTGTTGGCCCTGCTTGCAGGCTTTAACCAGAGAGGATGATAAACCTTATACCAAAGATCCATCTTTTCTAGAGAAAATTTTCAGAGGAGATAAAGAGTCCACAAAAAAGATAGATTCTGATTTCAAGCTAGAGAAACAGAAAATATTTTTTCCCCGGAATCCAGATTCAGAGAAAGTAAGGCAAGACTCAATTCCTAACGAATAAAAAAGGGCAGGACAATATCCTGCCCCCTACAGTTCGGGCGATCTTTCGATAAAAGATTTTTCGTAGGGCATCCGCATTTGGCGGATAGGTTTGCAGTTCTTTTTTGCAAGGCTGAAGCCTTGCCCCTACAATCAGGGCAGGCACTGGGGCCTGCCCCTACGATTTATTTCAACTTAAATGATTTCCACGGGCTGAAATATCTCTGGCCGTTGCTGTTGACTAGCTCCATGGCGTAATAATAGGTTCCCTTTGCAAGTTTCTGACCGTTATAACGACAATCCCAGATAATTCCGGAAGAGGGGATTCCTTTACCCTGGAAGGTCTTTAACAGAACAGGCTTCAACTGGTCGATTCCGTTCCCGGATGGCTTGTCCTGGCAAATATAGAACTTCCAGGAGTCTATCTGCTCTTCAAAATCCGGCTTGAGCAGAAACATCAGAGAGCGGTTCATGCCCGAGGTTAACTCCTCCACCGAGGCGGAGAGGTTGAAGTTCTGGAAACTCATAGCCCCTTCTGGCTTTTTTTCTTCGATTTTCTTTTCAGGGAGAGTCTCCGGATTTTCCGAGGGGATTGTCTGAGCAAGCTTCTGGTCTTCTGCTTTCTTTTCAGGGGTGATAACTGGTTCTTGAGGAGGAGTCACCTGAGCAACCTTTTGCTCTTCTACTTTCTTTTCAGGAACAACTACAGGAGTTTGAACAGGGTTTGACTGGGTCAGCTTTATCTCCTCTGCTTTTTTCTCCGGTAATACTACCGACTTTTCGGGAGTAGTTACTTTGGACATTTTTTTCTCCTCTGCTTGCTTTTCAGGCGGGGTTACCGGTTTCTGGACTGACACTGCTGGAGGCGATGGTTTTTCTACTGCTTTGATCTCAGGAAGAGTAACCTGTGTCAGCTCAGGTATCTCTGCTTTTTTCTCCGGAGGAATTATCTGATTGCTGGATGTTGTTACTGGTGCTGATGGAAGAGTTTCTATCTGAATCTTCTTGGATTTCTCTTTTTGGGCATAGTCATTGTTATTTCGCTTTTTACCTCCAAAAGCAATACTTAAGGAAACCCGGTGATCCCCGGTCAGACCCTGGTCACTTTTATAAGGATATTTCTGGAAGCTGTAATCCAGCTGATAGGTCTGGCTTCCTCCATTGAACCTCATCGATAATCCGAAGCTGGGCTGGTTTATATCCTGCTCAAACTGCTTTCCAAAAGTATATCCGCCTCTTAAGCCGAAAGTTACGCTATTCCCGGTCAGAATCCATTCCTCTATTCCCAGAGAGCTTAGAGTATAGCTCTTGTTTTCAGGCTTGGTCGAATTTTTCACCCGAATGTCCCAGGCAAGGGTCGTCGAGTATCTTTCCATACCGAAATGGTAAGCAACACCAATTTTCCCTTCTCTGATGGCATATCCCAGGGTATCTCCGTTATCCGGAATCATATTTGTGGCAAAAAGGTTCTCTACTGCTGCTCCGATTGAGAACTTGGGTGATATCCTGTAAAATAAGCCTAAATCCAGGTCGGCCCCTTTCTTTTTACCGTAATTCGAGTTGTAGAGGAATTTCCCGTTTATTCCGAGGGAGAAATCCTGAGCCACCCATCCGGCAATGCCGATGATTCCAACATTATTGGTCACTACATTGGTAGGGTTAGCCAGAGAACCTTTCTGGGTTCCTGCCAGGTAAAATCTCAACTTGTCGCTCAAAGGATAGAGACCGACTCCGGAAAGAAGGTAAGGGTTTTCATCTTCTCCGAAGGTGAATTTAGAGACCTTATTATACATAAGATATAGCTGGGATCTTTCAAGCTGGGCAGTTCCAGCCGGGTTATAAAAGACCGCGCTGGGGTCATCAGCCAGCCCCACAAAAGCCCCCATTCCGGTTGCCCTGACTCCGTATCCTGAATTATCATAAGAATAGGCTATGCCAGAGAAGATTGTGCCCATCATCAAAAGAGAACAAAATATCATTTTACCTTTTTTCATCTGAATTTCTCCTTAAAAGAAAAGTTTTAGATTTAAAGGCTCCTTTTTTAATATCGGAAAATAGTCACTTTTAGATTACCTTATTTTTGTTTAGTAGGGGAGGGGCTTGTCCCCTCCATTTTTTTCTGGGAGACTACGAGAGTCTCCCCTACTCCATCAATCTGATCAGTCCCAAAGCTGCCGGATATACAGTCAAATATCTAAGGTAAACCTAAAGGTTTATCCTCCAATCCTCTGCACCTTAGACCCCGCTTCCAGAAAGAACCGCGGGGATGGTCTTCAGCAATATCTTGAAATCCAAAAGCAAAGACCAGTTGTCTATATATTCCAAATCCAGCTTCATCCATTTCTCGAAATTGATCTTGTTTCTGCCGTTTACCTGCCAGAGGCAGGTCAGACCCGGTTTCATACATAGTTTTCTTCTATGCCAGAGATCGTAATTGCTTACCTCGATAGGCAGTGGAGGCCTGGGACCGACTAAGGACATATCCCCTTTCAGGACATTGAAAAGCTGGGGCAGTTCGTCCAGGCTGGCTTTCCTCAACAATCTCCCCATTCTGGTAATCCTGGGGTCTTCTTTTATCTTGAACACAGGCCCATCCATCTCATTTTTGCCCAATAAATCCTGTTTAAGCTCCTCAGCGTTCTCCACCATGGTTCTGAACTTATAAAGGATAAACTTTTTTCCGTTCAGCCCTACCCTTAGCTGCTTGAAAAGGAGAGGGCCTTTTGAGCTGATCTTCACGCCAAGAGCAGAGAAAAGAAAAACCGGGGATAAAAGGATTATCATTATAAAGGATAAGGCCCGATCCAGTATCTCCTTGGCAATGATAAGCTCGTCTTTTTTCGGACCAGACGAGAAAATGATAAGAGGTTTTTCCTCTAAGGTCAAAACCTTCTGTTTGCACAATCCGTTAGGGAAATAATCAGCCAGGATGCAGGTGGAAACCCCCATTTTCTCGCATACGTTCAAACCCTCCTCGATCTGGTTCAAAAACCTTCTGGGCACTGCATAAACTATATAATCCAGATGAGAGTTTTTGATAATCCGGGGCAGGTCTTTTAAGGTTCCGATAACCTGTTCTCCAGAGATGAATTCTCCCTTCTTGCGCTCTTCCCAATCCAAAAGTCCCGAGATTTTGAATCTCCAGTCTTTGTTCTCCTTCACTTTTTGGATGAATTCTCTGGCAAGCGAGCCAGTGCCCACTATCAGGATATTGGACAGATGATTCCCGTTATGATATTTTACCTTCAGGAAAAGCTTTATTCCTCCTCTCAGGACTGCCAGAGTCAGCAGGTCTACCCCGGCAAACAGTGCAATTACCTTTAAGCTTTGATTCAAGGAATTTGCTGCAAAAAGGACGAAGGTCAATAAAGAGATGCTTTTCAGAAAAGGACTAAGCAGGTTTAAAAATATCCGGGGTAAAGGTATCTGCCGATACTTATAGGTCTTCCTATCCGTGAGAAAAAAGAAACTCCAGATCGGGAGCACAAAAAGCAAAAGCTCCCGGATAAAATTACTTTCAACGATCTGATTCTGACTGCACATGAACAGGGACAAATATAATGCCAGGATGGTGAGAAAAAGGTCCCCCAAAAAGTGCAATCGCTTGTAAAAGAATTCATTTTCCTTTAGCATACTACCCCCCTATCTTTTTTGCTAAATGGCAATGAACTAAAAGCAGAAACCCGACTCTTTTTTTCTAAAGACCGGGCAAAAAGCTTTTCCAGCTCCTCGGCAGTTTTATCCCAGGAGAATCTTGATTTCACATAATTGCTTCTTTGATTTCCCTGGTTCTGTACTGCTTCTTTGTTGCTCAAAAGGAAGGTCAAATTTTCTCTCAAGTCTCGTATGTCTTTGTTCTTGAAAGTGAACCCCCATTTCCCCATAGCTTCCTTGTTCTCGGGTATATCTGATGCCAGGACACACCGGTCATAACTTAAAGCCTGCAACAGAGCCTGGGGGACGCCTTCTATCTCCGAGGGAAGAACATAAAGATAAGCATTACTGAAAAGCTCTTCTAATATCTCTCTTTCCACAAAACCGCCAAAAAGTATTTTTTCGCTTTTAAATGAATGGAGTTTTTTAAGGTAGTCCTCAGAGAAAAAGCCGTTCCCTGCAACGAAGAGCTTGTAATCTGTATCCAGATCCTTAAATGCCTCTAAGAGGTAATGGCACCCTTTTTCCGGAACCAATCTTCCCAAATAAAGAATGAATTTCTCCTTTTCTAATCCAAGCCTCTTAATTCTATGCGGATCCCTTTGATTTGGTGGATCGATTCCTGGCGTGACCTTGAAAACCTCCCTTTTGAAATTTCTCTCCAGATAATTTTTCAGCTCATCCGATATCGTAGCTAATTTATGCGGGAAATAAGCTGAAGGATACTCAGCCAGCTTAAGAAGAGATTTAGCTAATGGTCCCCATTTTTTCCTTTTCCAGTCCAGACTGTGGACAGTTACCACCACTTTGGCTTTTCCATTTAGCCTCGGGAAAAAAGAAAGGGATGAAGGTCCGATCCCCTGGTAGTTAACAATATCGTAATTCTGAAAAAGGGCATCCAGGCTGGAGAAAAAGGTATGGGATATGGCATCCAGATGTTTGGATTTTATGCTTTTTATCCTTTTCAAATCAACCCCTTTATACTCACCCTGAACCTGAGTATAGTAAGGCCGGCAATAGACTGTTACCTGGTGCCCTTTTTTCGCAAGCCTTAGAGCCACCTTTTCGGTAAAATCCTCGATCCCTCCGTAAGTGGCAGGTATCCCTTTTTGTCCGATAAAAGCTATTTTCATACCTTATCAGCCATAGAGAAAGTCAGTTTTCTTGCCGGGATATTCTCTTCTAATCTTATCAACCCCTTCTCCTTCATCTCTTTCCAGATGGAATTGAATTCCCGGACAGTCTCCTCGGTCTTCGGGTTCTGGGTCATCTTCTTTAAAATCGCGAAAGGAACTGTGACAATGTCTGCTCCGGCAAGCAAAGCTTTGTTTACGTCGAGTATAGTCCGGATACTTCCCACGATAAGCTTGGTGCCGATATTCAGCTCCTTAAAAAGAGATGAAGTCTCCTTTATGACCCCGACCGGATCGTATCCCATATCCGATACTCTTCCGTAGAATACACTGGCATAGGAAGCTCCAGAAAGTGCAGCCAAGATAGCCTGGTTAGTCGCCATAATCGCAGTTACGTTGGTCCTTACCCCTTCGAATTTTTCCAGCCGGGAAACGGCTTTTAAACCTTCAATCCCCATCGGTATTTTGATGACGATATTTTCATGCCAGGAGGCATAGATTTTTGCCTCGTCTACCATCCCGTGGAAATCCTCCTCAGTCACCTCAACGCTCACCGGTTTTTGGACCAGGTCAACAATCTCCAGAATTTTGTCCCTGAAGGAATACCCTCCCTTTTCATTGGACATAATCTTGGGATTAGTGGTTGCTCCGGTAATGCAGCCCCAGGAGAGAGCCTCTTTTATCTCCTGGACATTAGCAGTGTCGATGTAAAGTTCCATCCTTTACCCCCTTTTTGGTTTCGATGTTTTGTATGATTTTGACTGCCTGAAAAACGTTTTCTGCCATAAAATCTGGTCTGATTTTTTTCTCCTCCATCAGCCTGCACAGGTCGCACTTGTGATTTCCTAAAAGTAAAGTCGTGCAACCGGCAGATTTTCCTGCCTGGATATCAGTTAGGGAATCCCCGATCAGATAAGAGCTTTTCGGATTGATCCCCATCTCTTTTGATGCTTGAAGGATTAACCCCGGCTTCGGTTTTCTGCATTTACAGATTTTCCTGTATCTTTTATCACCTCCCTGTGGATGATGCAGACAATAATAGACTCCGTCCAAGGATACTTTCTTTCTGATCAGTTCCTTTTTCATCTTCTGGTCTATCTTCCAGAAGTTTTCCAAACTCATCTTTTTCTTGGCTACACCGGGCTGGTTTGAAATCAGGATCGATTTAAATCCGAGCTGATTAATCTTTCTCAAAGCTTTTTCTACACCCGGCAGAAGTTTGAATTGAGAAGGATGAAACGGGGTGTCCAGAATCCCTATATCCTGATGATAAACTATCGGGTTGATGACCCCATCCCGGTCCAAAAATATAGCTCTATTCATATGCCTCTATTTTTTTTCTCAAGCAGTTAGTAATAAGATGCTCCATGGCCAGATGGAAAGATTCCACCTGAGGTGTCGAGTTAAAAGGTATGACCAGACATTCGTCTGCCACATCTTTCATTGCGCCTCCATCAAATCCGGAGAAACCGATTAAGGTTGCCTGAAAATCCTCTTTTGCCATAAGCATGGCTTTAAGAAGATTCTGTGACCAGAGTCCTGCTTTGTCTTTGCCTGAGCCTCCGTGCACGGAAAATGCAACCAAAAAGTCTTCTTCCTGCATCAGGTTCTTGAGCTGTTCGGAAAAGAGATTGTCAAAGCCGTTATCATTTACCAGAGCGCTCATTAAAGGGATATTGTCATTCAAACAAATCACCCTGAATCTCTTTTTTCCTTCCACGATGGTGCACTTTGCCAGATCGCAGGCAAAATGAGTGGCAGTCGAGGCTGAGCCGCCATTCCCCATGACAAAGATGGTCCTTCCATCTTTCCAGGCAGAGAAAAGAAGCTCTATTATCCGATCGATTCTCTCCCTGGAGAGCCGGCCTATTATCTCCTGCATATCCTCCAAATAGGAATCAATAAAAGCCCGGTTATTCAGCTTTTTCCCGAACACTGGAGCCTGGATTAAGGTTTTTTCAGTTATCATTTTCCCCCCTTTTTAAATGTTTACCAGGACTTTTGAGCCTTCAAAATCCAGCCTGAATCTCATCTCTTTTAGCTCCTCCTGCTCCATTTTTTTTCTGAATCCGTTTTTCCCGTTGTTGCAGTAAAACATAAAGAACCCTCCTCCGCCTGCACCCATCAGCTTGCCCCCCAAGGCTCCATTTTTCTTAGCTACTTCATACC
>DATKKH010000190.1:0-18490 GCA_035543035.1 Terriglobales bacterium
GAAAACCTTATCCATCAGAATTGAAAAACAAAATCAGAATGCTCTAAAGATAGCTCAGTATCTTTCCCGGAATCCAAAAATAAGGAAGGTTTATTATCCAGGCTTAAAAGACCATCCCCAGCACAATCTGGCAAGAAAGCAGATGAAAGGCTTCGGAGGAGTAGTTACCCTTGAGCTTAAAGATTTGAATGCAGCTCTGAAGGTGCTGGATAATCTAAAAGTCGTCAAGAATGCGGTCTCCTTAGGCGGGGTGGAATCTTTAGCTTCGATTCCGGTCTACTCCTCTCACTATGGATTGGATGAGGAGATGCTCAAAAAGTCCGGTGTGACTGAAGGTATGCTTCGTCTTTCCTGCGGGATAGAGGATGCAGGCGATCTCATTCAGGACCTCAAATCGGGTCTCAGTAAGATAAAATGACCAGAGGCTGGTATCAGTTAATCCTTCAGCTTGACAGAAACTCCCGCATCAAGATCGGTAAAAAAGGAGAATACGATTTTCCAGCCGGATATTACGTCTACAGCGGGAGCGCTCTAAGCGGTCTGGAAGCAAGGATAAACAGACATCTGAGAAAGGAAAAGAAAAAATTCTGGCACATCGATTACCTGCTTCCGCACTGTAAGATTTTGAAAGTCATCCAACATAATCAAAATCAAAAAAGTATAATTACTGAATGTGAGCTGAATAGAAAACTGCTCAAGAAGAAAAGCTCGGCTGTGGCGATGAAAGGGTTCGGATCAAGCGATTGTAAATGCCCAAGTCATTTAGTATATTTCAAAAATTCTGTAGGGGCAATTCATGAATTGCCCGGACAATTACATCAGAGGAAATGTCATGCCTAAAAAGATTTACTTCATTGATTCTAGGGTGGAAAAGTTTGATTATAGATACAGCCTTTTAGGAAAACTGGAAAAAGGGCTGGAAAGAATCAACCTGACCAACTATTTCTCAAAAGATGAGCTTGTCCCGATCAAGATGCATCTGGGTAACAGGGGCGGGCATAGTACCATCAGACCTAATTTCGTCAGGCTGGTGTCTGATCATTTGAAAAAGGTGGGTGCTAAGCCTTTTGTGACTGACTCTTCCAGGGTTAAGCCTTATGAATATTTAGAAGTGGCTAATGAGATGGGTTATAACCAGCTCTCCTTAGGATGTCCGGTGATAATTTCGGACGGTATCTTTGGGCGGGATTCGGTTACGGTCAAAGCCGGAAAGCTTTTGAAGGAGCTTGCCATCCCCTCAGCCATTTACGATGCCAAATCGATGATGGTTTTATCGCACATCAAAGGTCATATAGACTCCTCTTTAGCCGGTGCCATAAAGAATCTGGCTATGGGTTGCGTTTGTCCCCAGCCCCGGAATCAGACCTGGAAAGAAGCTGGAAGAGGGAAAATGCATTTCCAGATGACCGATCTGATGGCGTGGAATAAGGAGCTTTGCACTTATTGTGCAATCTGTGCGGATAATTGTCCAGTTGAGGCGATAACTGTCACCAAGGATTTTTTCGAAGTAAATGAGGAGAAGTGCTGGAAATGTGCCAGGTGCGTGAAAATTTGTCCGGGAAAAGCCCTGTCAGTCCCGATCTCTCATGATAATTTTTTAGCTTCCCTGGCCGAGTCTGCCAAGACTGTTTTGGACACTTTTGAACCGGGGAAGGTCTTGTATATCAACTTTATCCTCGACGTTCAGCCGGAATGCGACTGTATGGCAGTATCGGATACTCCTCTGATTCAGGACCAGGGTGTTCTCATCGGAGATGACATAGTCGCGATCGAAACCGCGACCATGGACCTGATCGAAAAGGCAGTTCCTCTGCCTCAGTCCAAAGCTGACGGAATAAAATTAAAAATGGGTGAAGACATTTTGAGTGCTTTGCATCAAAAGGATGCTAGGATTCAGATAAGAGCTGCTGAGAAGTTAGGATTGGGGGAGAGCGATTACTACCTGGAAAAAATCTAAGAAGCTAGCAGCTAGTAGCTCGTAGCATGGAGTAAAAAGATGTAGGGGCACGCTGCAGCGTGCCCCTACGAATCGGTAGCCCCACCTTGCCCACAAAGTGGGGCTGGAAAGGTAACCCGGTGACCGCCAGGTCCCTTGACCTGACGGAAGAGTTATGTCGGGTCTGGGGACTCGACATGCACATAAAATATAAACAGCTATTAGCTGGTTGCAAGTAGCCGGGAGCAAAACACAAAAAATTCGTAGTCCCGCCTTGTCCACAAGGCGGGTAATAATAAATGGGGGTAAGGATTGCCAAAACAGTATAAAAACTATCTAATCCTCCTTCTCGCAGTTACCTCGGTTTCCTGGGCTTCGATATTTATCAAGCTGGCTGCTGCTCCCTCTTTCATCATTGCCTTTTACCGGATGGGCTTGGCTTCGGTAATTCTTTTTCCTTTTTTCCTAAAGAGGGGGACATCAGATTATAAAGTTCTGACCAGAAAGGAATTTTTACTTTGCCTTCTTTCCGGTGCCTTCTTAGGATTGCATTTCATAACCTGGATTTCCTCTTTAGCCTATACCTCTGTTGCCAGTTCAGTAGTGATTGTAGCAACCCAGCCGGTTTTCGTGGCTTTATTCACTCCAATGATCTTAAAAGAAAAGGTGGACGTATGGGTATTCATAGCGATTCTGATTGCGCTGGTCGGGACTTTCGTCATCGCAGGAGGCGATATAAAGATTGGTCAGATGAATTTGAAGGGTGATATTCTTTCACTAATTGGAGCTATCTTTGCTGCTCTTTACCTAACCCTCGGAAGAGGGATCAGAAAAAAGCTGAATCTCCTGCCTTACATTTTTCTGGTCTATTCCATAGCTACCCTGGTGATATTCATTTTTTGCCTTTTTGCGCGGCTTAATTTTTCGCCTCTCTCCTGGAAAAACTTTATCCTTTTCCTGCTCTTAGCTTTGATACCTACACTTGTCGGGCATACTCTTTATAACTATATCTTGAAATATGTGAAAGCACATTTAGTCGGAATGACGATCTTAGGGGAGCCATTAGGAGCAACTCTCTGGGCTTTTCTCATACTTAAAGAGATACCTGTATCCACATTCTATATCGGGGGGATTTTGATCTTCACAGGAATATGGATTGCTGTCTGGAGAGAAAGGGCATTGGGAGGGATGATGTAAGGATATAATGGCGTATCCCTTACAAAGAAAGAAAGGAAGGCTGAAGCCTTCCTCAACACTTACAGATAGTATTTGTAGCGGAGGTCTTCAGACCTCCATTGTTTTGTCTATATATGAACTGTAGGGGTACAGCATACTGGGCCCCTACATCCTTCTGTGACAGAATTTACCAATTAATCCCTTGACTTTTTCCGTATGGAAGTTTAGATTGAGACTAAATCTCATAGAGGAAGGTATGAGAAAAGAGATTGAAATTTTCGAAAGATACCTTAAGACCAAAAATCTTAACCTTACCAAGGAAAGAAAACTGATCCTGGATCAGGTTTTCTCCATCGACGGTCACTTAGAGGCAGACGAGATATTCTTAAGGTTAAAGAAAGATAAGAAGGATGTCTCTCGTGCTACAGTTTACCGGACTTTGGGGCTTTTGGTTGATTCCGGTCTGGTCAGAAAAGTCTACCTGGGTGAGGACCACATCCATTATGAACATACCTTCGGACATACCCATCACGACCATCTGGTGTGCATAAAATGCGGTAAGGTGATTGAATTCTCGGATAAAAAAATTGAAAGACTTCAGGCAAAGATTTGCCAGAAAAGCCGGTTTCAAGAAATAAGCCATACCGTGCAGATTTTTGGTTATTGTAAAGATTGTAGATAGCTTAAAAAAACCTTTAGCTCAGAGAATGCCAAATGGAAAAAATAGATCTTACCCAACTGAAAGAGGGAGAAAGCGGGTTAGTGATGGAGATTCAAGGAGGATACGGTTTGCATCGCCGTCTCGAATCTTTAGGGATAAGAGTGGGAAAAAAAGTGATCAAGGTTAGTTCTCAGCTTATGCGAGGTCCTGTGACCGTGAGAATAGATAATTCTAAGGTCGCCATCGGTTTTGGCATGGCGAGGAAGATTCTCGTGGAGACAGAAAATGAACGATAAGTGTTTCTTAGTTAGATGAAATTGTTTTCTTAGAGGAGGTGACGAATTATGGCAAAAAAGAAATTTCGTTGCTCTGAGTGTGAACACACTTGGGAAATAGCCTATGGTACCCCAAGACCATCTTTTTGTCCTCAGTGCAAAAGCTCTAACCTTCATCGGGCAGAAGAGGATAGAGGCTATGCTCGTAGAGGCGTCAGAGGAAGGGGACGTGGTGGCTTTGGTGGACCCTTAGCAAAACAGGGGGTATGAAGATGCAAGCTGAACGAAAACAAGGCATGGGTCCTGAAGGATTTTGTGTTTGCCCTAAATGCGGAGTGAAAATACTACACCGGGTCGGCATACCCTGCCGAGAGGAAAAATGCCCCAATTGTGGGGTTAAAATGGTGAGAGAAGGTTCTTATCATCATCAACTGATTGTGGAAAAAAACAAAAGGAAGGGAGGTTGATATGCCAGAGCTTAAAGACGGTTGCGTCAAAGCCGCACGCGGGCCACTTGTACCCGCAGTTGAATCTGCTATCCCGGTCGTGGGCATGGCACCATCACAGGAGGTTACCAAAATGTTAGCACGTGTTGGTAAAGAGGCTATTGATTTTGAGGCAAATGCTTTCGTGGAGAGCGTGGGTTTCAAGACTGTCAAGCTCTCGGACCACAAGGGTAAGTGGATCGTACTATGTTTCTATCCGGGAGATTTCACCTTTGTTTGACCAACCGAACTGGCTGCGGTCGCCGCCCGTTATCAGGAGTTCAAGAAGCTGGATGCTGAAGTGCTGGCCATGAGCACCGATAGTCGCTTCGTCCACAAGATCTGGCAGGAGCAAGAGCTGTCCAAGATGTTGGCAGGTGGGGTGCCATTCCCCATGCTTTCGGACGCGGGGGGTAAAATTGGAGCGATATACGGAGTGTATGACGAAGATGCCGGTGTGGATATTCGTGGTCGGTTTATCATCGATCCCGATTTTGTCATTCGTGCCATGGAGGTATTGACGCCAGAGGTCGGTCGCAATCCGGATGAGTTGATCCGCCAGATCAAAGCATTCCGGCACGTGAAGGATACGGGTGAGGTTACACCTTCAGGCTGGCAACCTGGGCAGGTCACACTGAAACCTGGACCTGCGTTAGTAGGTAAAGTTTGGGAAGTTTGGAAGCCCTGAACTCCTATTAGGCATTAGAACAAAATGGACTAACCTGCGCTCTGAGGTGATGGCCTCGGCGATGCGGTGAAATTGGAAGCTGTTATGCTCTCATGATTGAAGAAAAAAGAGGGTAATGGTGTTAAAACACTCCCACTGCTATGTTTGTGACCTGAATAACCCGGTAGGTTTACGGGTTGCGTTCCGCTTGGAGGATGGGAAAGCCGTGGGCCGATTTATCCCACAACCGGAACATCAAAGTTTTAAAGGAATCACCCATGGAGGCGTTTTGAGCACTTTACTGGATGCGGCGATGAATCGCATCCTGCTTTTCCATTCCATCAAGGCCAAAACGGCGAAACTGCAAATCTACTTTACAAAGGAAGCGAAGATTGGAGAGCCTCTCACTGTGTTAGGTGAGGTTGTCCGGATTAAAAAATTGTTCGCGGTAACGAAAGGAGAAGTAAGAGATTCTCAGAACAATACTATTGCCCGAGGAGAAGCAATTTTTATCGTGCAGCCGGTCAAAAGAAAATAGAGGCTTAACCCATCTGGGCAGGAGCCAAAAGGTGGGGGTTGGCTAAAGCTAAGAAAAAGGAACTATGAAGATGCAGACAGAGCATAAACCAGGCATTGAAGTGGCAAAAAATCTTGAAGGGATAAAGCACCGTCTATTGGTTATGAGTGGGAAAGGGGGGGTGGGGAAAAGCACGGTGGCTTCAAATCTTGCTATAGCATTATCTCTAAAAGGTTATGAAGTTGGTCTGTTAGATGTGGATATACATGGGCCCAGTATACCTAAAATGCTTGGCTTGGGAGGTAGAAAAATAACAGGGGGAGATGATGGTCTTTTACCGGTCTTTGCTATGCCAAATCTCATAGTGATGTCTATAGGTTTTTTTCTACGTGAAGATGATGCTCCCGTGATATGGAGGGGTCCGCTTAAAATGGGTGCCATTCGTCATTTTCTGGAGGAGGTGAAGTGGGGCGATTTAGACTACCTTATCGTTGACCTTCCTCCAGGAACAGGAGACGAACCGCTCAGTGTTGCCCAGTTGATGCCAGAAAGTGATACAATAATAGTTACGACACCGCAGGATGTGGCACTTTTGAGCGTCCGCAAAAGCATAAATTTCGCTAAAACCCTGAAGATGAAAATCGTCGGCATAGTAGAGAATATGAGTGGCTTGGCCTGTCCCCACTGTGGCAAGAACATAGATCTTTTCAAAATTGGTGGAGGGGAGAAAGCTGCCGCAGATTTCTCTATCCCGTTTCTTGGTCGAATCCCGATAGATCCCAAGATTGTGGAGGAAGGGGACAAGGGAATACCCTTCATTCTCTCACAAGATGATTCAATCGTGGTGAAGGCATTCAATCAGATTGTGGAAAAGATAGAGAAACAATATGAGGAAGTGAGAAAGGAAGTCTGAAAATTCAAGCCAAAGATAATCAGAAAGGAGGTAATCAAACATGTTCGGATATGGAAGAGGATTACATAGAGGGAGATTTTGGCCATATACACCGGTAAGTGTCCCTGGAGGATATACTTACATTGGACCCTGCCGGTGTGGGTTTGGACCGGATGCATTCTATCGGGACAAAAACGGCACAGTCGTTCACGCATCGCAACTCCTTCACAGAGGTGTCTCACAGACGGTCTCCACCGGAAACTCGGAAGCGGAGATTAGTCAGTTAAGGGTTGAAAAGACGGAACTGGAGAGAAGGATAAAAGAGTTAGAGGAACATCTAAAAGGAAAGGAAAGAAAATCATGAAAATCGCCATCGCATCAGATGATGAAAGAACTATATCTTCCCATTTTGGGCAGACAAAGGGATTTGTGGTTTTTGAAGTAGAGGGTACGGAGGTAAAGAATCGGGAATTCCGCCCTAACACTTTCACCGGACATGCACGCGGATTAGAAGGTGCAGGCCATGGGATCGACCGACATGGTCCAATTCTCAATGCTCTTTCGGACTGTAAAGCGGTGATTTCACATGGCATGGGCAGAAGGATTTACGATGATTTAAAAGGAGCAGGAATTGAAGCTTTTATCACGGATGAGACTGAAGTCCAGAAAGCCCTTGATTTATACCTTAACGGTGCACTGATTGACCGACCTGAACAGGGTTGTTCACATAAGCACGAGCTAAGTGAATAATGACGGCACTTTCATCTGGCAGTGTGTATACGGTTCGGTTCACTTACCAAAATGCTTGCGGCACTTCACAAACATGCAGGGCATTGTAAGAAATTGCCTATGGTTAGAAATATTAGGAAGATGCAGAGATGAATCAAGATATGGTAATCGTGGTATCAAATTTAACAAAGTCCTACGGTGAGATTCTTGCCGTTGACCATATCAACTTTGAAGTTAAGAAGAGCGAGATTTTCGGATTTCTTGGCCCAAATGGTGCAGGGAAAACCACGACTATAAGGATGCTTACAGGGATTTCCAAACCCACAGATGGAAAAGCATCTGTTTTAGGTTTCGACGTCGACACAAAAATCGTAGAGGCAAAGAGGCATATTGGGGTTGTTCCAGAAACCTCAAACCTTTATGACGAGTTGTCCGCTATTGACAACCTGTTATTCATGGCACAGCTCTATGGTGTTCAACGAACCCAGCGTAGAAAAAGAGCAGAAGAATTGCTTAAAACCTTCGGGCTTTATGAGCGGAAAGACAGCCCTTTTCGCACATTCTCCCGTGGCATGAAGCGGGCTTTGACAATCGCTGCAGCCTTGATTCACAACCCTGAGATCCTCTTTTTGGATGAGCCTACAGTCGGGTTAGATGTGGTGGCTGCTCGCTCTTTGCGCAATCTAATCGGCAACCTTCATCAACAGGGAATAACCGTCTTCCTTACAACTCATTACTTAGAGGAAGCGGACCTTTTATGCGACCGCATTGCTATCCTGGTAAAGGGTCAGATTGTAAGAATCGATACCCCAAAAGCTATGAAAGCTGTTGCTGAGGAAGAATCAGTAATCGAAGTATCCTTTAATGGGAAGGTATCTGAGCTGATAGAGGACCTATCTAATAGACTCACCGAAGTGAAAATTGTAGCAGTAGATAATAATAAGGCGCGAATTTACGGTGGTATTTCTAACAAGATATATGACTGCGTGTTTAGCCTTGCTAAGGACAAAAATGTGGAAATACAATTGATAAACAGTATTAAACCAAGTCTTGAGGATGCGTTTCTTAAGATTACAGGATTAAGTCCTATTGTTATGGCCATCGAGAAGGGGGCAAAGTAAAATGTGGCGTGATAACTTAAGAGGCATTTATTACATCGCCTTAAAAGATATGAGGACATACTACCTCAAGCCTCCCGCGATTAGTTGGGGGATTGTTTTTCCCATAGCTTGGATTTTGGCATTCTATCTGAGAAATCCGCGAAGTTTTGAAGAGTTAGTACCTGGGCTTATTGCGATGACTATCCTATTCAGCACTACCGCGGCGGAGGCGGTAGTTATCAATTTTGAGCTTCGGCTCGGTTCTTTGGAAAGGTTACTCTTAGCCCCCATTAGTTTACCTGCAGTACTCCTGGGGAAGGTGTTGGGAGGAGCGATTTTCGGGCTTATGATGACGACGGTGGTGACAATAGGTTCAGTGCTTATTCTGGGACTCCATCCCAACCTGCCTTACCTTGTCTTGATCATCATACCCTCTCTGCTGGTTTTCTCATCCCTTGGTGCCCTTATATCTGTTTTAGTAAAGGAAGTATTCGAAGCACAGACCCTGCTCAATTTGCCACGATTCTTAATGATATTCTTGAGTGGCGTCGTCTATCCTGTCTCAGCCATGCCTATGGTATTACAATATCTCGCTTATGTAATGCCACTCACCTACACTGCTAAAGGACTGCGTGACTCTTTTTCAGTTAGTTCGAGCATAACAGTTTTTACAGATACATTAGTGCTTACGGGATTTTTCCTCCTCTTTATTTTTCCAGCAATAGAGTTGCTTCACAAAAAATTTCAATAAGCAAGAGAGAAAGCCCATGCCAAAAATTGAACCATTTGAAAGGTATGCGAACAAATACGAAGACTGGTTTGAGAGGAACAAATTTGCTTATGAATCGGAACTTCGGGCAATAAGAAAACTAATGCCTAAGAATGGAGAAGGTGTTGAAATTGGCGTAGGTAGTGGTCGATTTGCAGCACCGTTGGGTATTAAAGTTGGAGTTGAGCCATCATGTAAGATGAGGGAGATTGCCCAAAAGAAGGGAATTAAGGTCATCGATGGTGTAGCTGAAGAACTTCCTTTTAGTGATTTACAATTTGATTTTGTCTTGATGGTCACTAATCTTTGCTTTCTGGATGATATTGAAGCAGCCCTCAAGGAAATACACCGAGTGCTGAAATCCGGTGGAAGCTTCATCCTCGGCTTTATCGATGCGAACAGTCCAATCGGAAGGTTATATCAGCAGCAGAAAAATGAAAATGTGTTTTACAGAGAGGCGACCTTCTATTCAGTGGAAGAAGTTGTTGCTTATCTCAAGAAAGCTGGCTTTAAGGATTTCAATTTTAAGCAAACCCTCTTCCGCACTTTGACGGACATACGTGACATCGAACCAGTGAAAGAGGGTTATGGTGAAGGTTCATTCGTAGTGGTCAAGGCAACGAAATGAGATATTAAAGTGCGGAGCCTTATAGTGTGCTTGTGGTTTGCTTCGCTTGTCCTAATGCCTCTGGCACTTCGCAAAAATACGAGATGCTAGATAAAATTGCTGAGGTTCAAAACATAAAGATGAAAAAGATTCTTTTGATGGGCAATCCCAATGTGGGTAAAAGCGTGATCTTCTCCCGGCTCACCGGAGCAAAAGTAATCACCTCCAATTATCCTGGCACAACCGTGGAATTCACCCGTGGGCATCTGAAATTAGAGGATGAGGTGGTAGAGGTCATCGATGTTCCAGGAACCTATACACTTGAACCAAACTCTCCCGCGGAAGAAGTTGCGGTCGAGATGCTATATCGAGCAATATTTGAAAAAGAAATCATAATTATAGATATTGTTGATGCTACTAATTTGGAAAGGAATCTGAACCTTACCTTGCAACTTTTAAAAAAGGATATCCCGGTAATTGTCGCCTTGAATTTGTGGGATGAAGCAGGTCATATCGGCATTTCCATTGATGTAGAAAAGCTCCAGAGGATTCTCGGAGTTCCAGTTATCCCGACAGTAGCCATAGCCGGAGAAGGAATCAAGAAATTAGTGGAGTCTCTGCCGGAAGCAAGAAAAGGAAACTATCAATTTGAGAATGCCGAAAGATGGCACGAGATCGGCAGAATCGTGGAAGAAGTTCAGATAGTAAAACATAGACACCATACATTTTTGGAAAGAATGGGAGATTTAACCTTAAAACCACTTACTGGAATTCCCAGCGCCATTCTGATTTTATACTTGACATTTAGAATAGTGAGACTTATCGGCGAAGGTTTGATTAATCTCATTTTGGACCCTATCTTCAAAAATTATTATCTGGTAGCTGTTACGAAGGTTGTCGACTACCTCCTCCCGATAAGATTTATTCATCATTTGCTTTTAGGCACGACTGCAGATCCGCTGGGGTCATTTGGGGTATTGACTGCGGGACTTTATATCCCCCTGGTCGTAGTCCTGCCCTATTTATTTTCATTCTACTTAGCATTAAGTTTTTTGGAGGATTGGGGCTATCTTCCCCGGCTTGCCGTGCTTCTGGACAACATATTCCACCGGCTGGGACTTCATGGCTATTCCTCAATTCCCGTGATCCTGGGTTTGGGGTGTAAAGTCCCGGCACTGATGTCCACCAGGATTTTGGAAACTCAGCGAGAAAAACTCATTGCTACTGCCCTCATTCTTACGATCGCACCCTGTATGCCCCAGACCGCAATGATCGTGAGCATAATCACTCCTTACGGTGGTGATTATCTTATCTTGATCTTTGGTCTGCTTTTCTTACTTGGAACATCTGCGAGTTTTCTTTTGAATAAGCTCTTGAAAGGGGAAGCTCCGGAGTTACTCATCGAAATCCCACCTTACCGGGTTCCAAAACCTTCGATTCTTTTCAAGAAAGTCTGGTTTCGGCTAAGTTCATTTATAACCTCAGCTGTTCCCCTCATAATCTTAGGTATTTTGCTAATCGGGATTCTAGATTTATCAGGAGCTATCCACATGGTGAGCAGAATATTGGGAGCGCCGCTTTTGTTCATTCTCGGTCTTCCCCCTGAGACTATTTTCGTGATAATAACGGGATTTTTGCGAAAAGACGTTTCCATTGCTTTATTGCAACCTCTCCATTTGCCTGCGAGGTCCCTGGTCATAGCATGTATCTTTTTAGTTCTTTACCTGCCCTGCATTTCCACTTTTTTCGTAATGAGCAGGGAATTGGGCTTGAAAAATAGCTTAAAATTGGTGGCTATTCTATTCATCTCCGGTCTTTTGGTCGGCGGGACTTTGAATCTTGTCTTCAAGATCCTGAGGTTTTGATCCCATTCCTATTGGACAGGTGAATGAGGTTAAGATCGCTAAAGATTAGTAGAGACACATTGCATGTGTCTCTTTGACCTCACCCTAACCCTCTCCTAGGAGGAGAGGGTTTTATCTTTCAATTTAGTTGAAATATAAATTGCTGCAAAAGAAATCAGAAGAACCAGGACGTAAAGGAAAGTAAAAGAGCTGACCTGGATTATTATCCCACCCACAGCAGACAGGAATACTGTCGGTGCAGTCAAGGTATGCAATAGCCCCACGTAAATCGGCCTTTCAGGCTCTGGCGAGATCTCCAGAAGATAATTCATATAACCTATGTTCAAGCCTGTATTGATTGCTCCCAGAAAGAAAAAAATCAAGGAGTAAAAAAATATAGGAAGAGAGAAAAAGCGGAAAGCAAATAAAGTCAAAGGGGGAAAAGAAGATATAATCGCAGTAATCAACAATACTTCCCGATTTTTCCCCCGGTTGCTTAGATATCCCCAGAAGAGATTTGATAATACAAATCCGATCATCTGGGCAGTAAGGAAAATACCTACCAGATCCGGCTGGATTTTCAAGAACCTCTCAGCATAGATTACATAAAATGGCAGCCCCAAAACATAAGCCCCGATTATTATCTGCACAAAATAAAGAAGCCTGAACTGCCGGTGCTGCTTGAATATCTCGATTCCCTGCGAAAGATTTTCCTTTAAGCTTTTTCTGGGCTTTGATTCAATCAACGGTGGTTCCTTAACTGCGAGTAAACTCAGTATCCCCAGAAGAATGGAAAAGAAAGCCAGACAAAAGATGATCCCGTAATTGTTAGGAAATTGGTAATGCTCCAGAATCTGCTTAACCAGAATGCCAGCCAGGGCGGCTAAAGCTCCTCCAAAGAACATCCTCATCCCGAAAAAGCTCCCTCTTTTGTTTAACGGTATGGTTTTACCGACAATATCCATAAAGGCAACCCCGGAAAATCCTCCTCCGAGAGCATAAACTGCAAAGAAGAGAAAGAATAGTGGCAGGAGCAACGATGAGTGTTTCGCTCCAAAAAGAAAAACCGAAAGAACCAGGCACAGAAAGGAAATAACCCTGACATATCCGGTTCTGATGTAAAGCGGAAGCTGTTTTTTCTGGTACAAAGTCAATCCAGCCACAAAAAGCTGGGGAGAAAGCCAGCCTATGGTCTCCAGGGTCGAGGAAAGGCCAATCAAAACGTCCGAGTTAGTGAGCTGGCTGACAAAAAGAGGAAGGATGGTCGAGCCGCTGATAAAAGCCAAAGCTAAGTTGAAGAAAATCCCGTTTATTACGCCGGAGGCGAAGTTCCGCTTAAAATATCTTTCCTGAAAATTCAATTCCATAAGGACAGATGATATAGTTAGTTAATGATATTGTCAAGGGTTAGATAACGAATGACAAATAACAAATGACAGATGACAGAGGAAAAAACGTGACCGTGATTCATTTCTCGTGAGCGTGGAAAGAATTTCGTAGCGTCGGTTCAATCCCGTCGATATTTCCTGCCAGGTCAGGGGACCTGGCAGGCACAAGGAACGAGGATGATAACATCTTCATTGAACAACTTCCTTTAAGTCTGGAGACAAAAGGGCAGATTTACACTCCATTCTTTGTTGGCAATACCCTCAAACAGCAAGCTTAAAATTTTGTGCAAATTTAGATAAATTTAGACATTTTATGTTTGACTTTAAATTTTTTTTATATATAATGTTATTTTATTGCGAATGAAGGTTTTGAACTGAGGGATTAATTTAAGGAGAGTTTTAAAATGAAAAGATCACAACTCTGGCTTACCCTGATAACGGTTTTTTTAATTATTGCCTCGGTCTGGTATCTTTATCCGTCTTTGAGCTTATGGAGCCTTTCTGACACTCAAAAGGCGCTTATGAAGGAGAAGGATCCCGTAAAACTTTTGAGCTTGGAGCAGAAAGGAATCAAACTGGGTCTGGACTTAAAGGGCGGGATGCACGTGGTGCTGCAGGTTGACAAAACCAACCTTAAACCTGAAGAAAGCAAGGATGCTGTGGACCGCGCCTTAGAAATCATCCGCAACCGGATTGACCAGTTCGGAGTGGCTGAGCCACTCATTCAGAAGCAGGGAGAAGACCGGATAATCGTGGAGCTGCCCGGACTGCAAGATGTCGAGAGAGCGCAAAATCTGATAGGCCAGACTGCCCAGTTAGAGTTCAGGCTGTTCGAGACCCCTGAAAATACCAAGGCTGTTTTTGCCAAGATCGATGAGATATTAGCACCGAGCAAGACAGCAGTAACTCCGTCCAAAGGCAAAGAGACTGCACAGCAGAAGAAAACAGCCAAAGACCTTTTCTCCCAGGAGACCATCGATACTACAGCTCAGGCTGAAGAAGAAACAGAACCAACAAATAAACCGTTCACTTCTCTTTTGGAACCATCCGGCTCAGATTATTACCTGGTGGCTTTAGATGACAAGCCGAAGATCGACCAGTATCTAAAAGATCCCAAAGTCTGGGAACAGATTCCGCCGGATGATACCTTAGCCTGGGCAACCGGAGCTGAGCCTTTCAAAGGTGTGGATTACCAGAAGCTCTATCTTATAAAAAAACAGGCAGAACTGTCGGGTAAATATCTGACAGATGCCCGTGAAGACTTCGACCAGTATCGACGACCAGAAGTCAGGTTCACTTTAACCAAAGAGGGTGGAAGAAGATTTGCCCAGATAACCGGAGCAAACATGGATAAGCCTTTGGGAATAGTGCTGGACGGAAGAGTGGAATCAAACCCGATAATCCGGGCAAAGATCAGAGAAAACGGGGTAATAGAGATGGGGAGCGGAGCCACAATCGAAAGCGCCCGCGATTTAGCCGTGGTCTTAAGAGCGGGTGCTCTGCCAGCTCCGGTCAAGATCATCGAGAACCGGGTAGTGGGTCCTTCTTTAGGACAGGATTCCGTTAATAAAGGAATAAAAGCAGGCATTATCGGAATCGGCCTGGTCATCTTATTTATGGCTGTATATTATAAGCTGTCCGGGATAATTGCTGATTTTGCCTTAATCCTGAACCTGATTTATCTGTTAGCCGCTCTGGCAGGTCTGCACGCTACTTTAACTCTGCCTGGAATTGCCGGAATTATCCTCACCATGGGTATGTCAGTCGACTCCAACGTCCTAATCTTCGAAAGGATCAGGGAGGAGTTAAGAACTGGCAAGACCATAAGGGCATCCATAGACGCCGGGTATAAAAGAGCGCTCCTCACGGTTATCGACTCGCACGTTACCACTTTGATAACCGCCGCAGTCCTGTTCCAGTTCGGGACTGGTCCGATCAAAGGATTTGCTGTTACCTTAAGCTTGGGAGTGATAATAAGTCTTTTCACCGCAGTGGTGGTCACCAAGCTGATTTTCAACATCCGGAAAAATTACCAGACTTTGAGTATATAACTTCCATTTATCCAGAGGATAAACTATGTTCGAGATAATTAAAAAGACCAACATCAACTTCGTAGGGATGAGGTATTATGCTTTTGCCTTTTCCGGAATCCTTATAATTCTGGGGATTATCGCCTTCGTTTTCATCTTCATGGGGAAGGCAAATTTAGGGATCGATTTTGCCGGCGGGACTATGGTCCAGGGGAGTTTCGAAAAAGCGATGCAGATCGGGCAGGTCAGGGAGGCCTTAAGAAGAAACGGCTATGGAGATGCCGAGATAACCGAGCTACAAAGGGGAGTCCCTTATTTCTTCATGATCCGGATAAGAAGCACCGAGGAGACCGGAAGTAAGGTAGCAGATCAGGTCCTGGGAGTTCTCAAAAAGGAGTTCCCGGATAATAACTTCCGCAAAGATTCAGTGGATGAGGTGGGGCCGGCAGTGGGGAGGATCTTGCAAAAACAGGCACGATTTGCAGTGCTGATCTCTCTTTTAGGCATTTTAGTTTACATCTGGATAAGATTTGATTTCCGTTTCGGAGTAGCAGCCACTGCAGCCACTTTTCACGACATATTATCGATCCTGGGGATACTTTTCATCCTTCACAAGGAAATAACCCTCTTGATCGTAACTGCCCTTTTGACCATAGCCGGTTACTCGCTGACCGATACCGTGGTGGTTTATGACCGGATCAGGGAGAACCTGAAGGTTTTCCGTAAAAAAGGAGATTTTCCCGGAACGATAAATAACAGCATCAATGAGGTTTTAAGCCGGACCATTATCACCGGTGGGACAGTATTCTTAGCTGTTCTGGCGATCTTTTTCTTTGCGGGTGAAGTGGTTCATGATTTTGCTTTAGCCCTGCTGATAGGAGTCTTAGAGGGAACCTATTCCTCCTGGTTTGTAGCTGCTCCAATCGTGCTGGAATGGGAAAAATGGTCTCCGAAAAGATTTAAATAGTAGGTAGGGAAAAAACGTAGGGGCACAACGAGTCGTGCCCCTACGTTTATTTCGTAGCTTAAGTTTTAGTAAGGGATGGGCTTGTCCCCTCCCGCGGGCGACCACAAGGATTTCTTTTACATTTTCCTTATCTCCTTAATCGCCTTCTCGGTTAAGGCTGCCCGGTAGGCAAGGCCTCCCGATTTTGTTTTCAACAAGAGCGGTTTCAAGGACGAAAGCTCTTCCAGACTCATTAGTTTTGCTTCCTTTATCTCGTGAGTGTCAATCGGTTTGATTTTTCCTGAGAGATATTCTGCAGTAAATATATGTGAAGTCCAGATCACACTTTTTTGCTGGTGAGAAAATGTGACCTCAATTCTCAAAACATATCTCTGGAGTTTTATCTTCGTCCCGGTTTCCTCATAGGCTTCTCGCGATGCTACTTCTTCTAAACTCTCTCCGGGTCTTACTCCACCGCTGGGTGCTCTATAAAGTCCAGGAAGATACCAGGGCTTGGAAATAACAATTACTTTTCCTTCCTTGAAAATAAAGAGGGTCACATCCGAGTTCCTGCCGTCCCACATGCTTTCTTTCAGATTCCTAAATTCCCTTGAGCTTAAAGGGGAAGACATTTTCAGGAATTTCGGTTCTCCGTATTTTTTTTCGATGAGAGAGAAGTCTTTTCGCATATAAACTTTTGCAGGGATTCAAAATTTTAAACCCCTACATAGTTGGTAAACACGAAAGTTCATCCTAATATTCATCCCGTGACCCACGTTGCTGGCAATGTGGGTCTACTGTAGTACTGATAGCCACATATCGGTAGACCCGCCTTGCCCTCAAGGCGGGTCGAGGTAAACCTTAAAGTCTACACTCCATATGTGTAAGAGTCGCAAAATCCTACAGCTTCAGAATCGGGATTATCTCTTCCTGCAAAGGAAGGGTGGTTACCTCTATCTCTTTCTCTTTGACATAAACGTTGATCTCGCTTCTCACTCCGAAATCTTTCAGATAAATCCCCGGCTCAATAGAGAAACCCACGCCTGGAATGATTTTCCGTTCGTCCTTCGTCTCAAGATTATCGATATTTACTCCGTTTCCGTGGTCTTCTGTTCCCAGACTGTGGCCGGTCCGGTGAGTGAAGTTAGGTCCATAACCTGATTTCTGGATAAAATCCCTGCATGCTTTGTCGACTTCCCAGCCTTTAACTTCTTCTCCTCTGGACCATCTTTTTCTAAGATAGTTTACTGCCTCATCTCTTGCCCTTATTACTAGATTGAATATCTTCTTATATTCTTCCGGAACTTTATCGCCCACATAACCGGTCCAGGTTATATCTGCATAGATTGATCTGTCCTTTTTCATTTTCCCCCAGATATCCAGGAGGACGAAATCACCTACTCTTATTTTTTTGTTTTCACTCTGGCTCGGAGTATAATGCGGATTGCCACTATTCTCGTTTACTGCACAAATTAGAGTCTCATTGGTTTCCATCCCGGATTCGTTCATTTTCTTTTGAACAAATTGAGCCACCTCAAATTCATCTACTGATTTTTTCTCTTTGAACCTCTGAGAGATAAATTTGAAAGCTTCGTCTTTTATCTGCATCAGAATTCTGGCTGCTTCTTTATGAGAAAGATACTGTTCCTGATCCCACCTCGCTTCGAAAAACTGGACTAAATCGGCTGAGGAGACCACTTGCACTCCAAGGCTTCTTATCAGCTCAATTGTTCCGGCATCGACTCTTGAGATATAGGGAATGTTGTTTTGAAATGAGTATTCCATCGCTACTGTTTTGAGTCCGGATAAAAGCTCTTTCAGTTTTCCCCTTTGCTCTTCCCAGCTCACATAGGGGACGATTTTACCCGGGATATCCTTAAAACCCTGCTCCTCGATTTTGTGAACCAAAGCGACTGGTTCTCCTTCAGTCTTAATCAGATAATACCATCTCCTGGTCTTCAATCCTTTTATTCCGAGAAATTCGACTGCAATCGGGTTAATCCCCCTGAAATCATACAAGAGCCAGGCAGGGATGTTATTTTGCTTTAGATACTTCTGAACCTGCTCGATTTTGTTGTTCAAGTCAACCTCCTTTGAAGTCTGACCTAAGTAAAATGGAAAACAGAAAATGGAAAAAAAGAAAAGAAAAAAAATGATTTTTGTCTTCATTTTCACCTCGCTTATTTTGGAGTATAAAGCTTTAGCTTTATCTCATCTTAACCCTAAAAGATAGCCTCAAGTCCAACGGATCCGTAGCTCAGGACTTTAGCTTGCGATAAGCAAATGAGTTGTAGGGGTTCAAAATTTTGAACCCCTACCAAGTTGGTAAACCTAAAGGTTTACACTCCAAAAACCTACACCGGAATCATGCAGAGAAATTCCAGAATCCCTCTGGAACTATTTCTGAACTGATGCTTTTCACCGCCAGGGATGAAGACAACATCTCCTTCCTTGAAAGGAATTTTCTT
>DATKKH010000191.1:0-13073 GCA_035543035.1 Terriglobales bacterium
TCCAAGAGCTATGCCATGACCGGCTGGAGAATAGGATACGGCGTGATGAACAAAAGTCTGGCACCGCATATTGCCAGGCTGATGACTAACAGCAACTCCTGCACAGCAAGTTTCACCCAGCGCGCCGCCATCGAAGCTATATCCGGAGATCAGTCTGAAGTAGATAAGATGGTGAAAGAATTCAAAAAACGCAGAGACGTGATTGTTAAAGGGCTTTGCGATATCCCCAAAATTTCCTGTCTCTCTCCCAAGGGAGCTTTCTACGTTTTCCCGAACGTAAAAAAGATCGGATGGGATACCAAGAAACTAGCTGATGCCATCCTGAACGAAGCCGGAGTAGCGGTTTTATCCGGCACCGCTTTTGGCAGATTTGGAGAAGGTTACCTCAGGCTCTCTTATGCGAATTCAGTAGAAAATATTAGCAAAGCTCTGGACAGGATAAGGAAATTTCTGGCAAAACTGTAAATACAAAGGAAAAGGTTACATGTAAGATGTGAGACGAAAAGAAATTTCGAACATAAATGAATTGACCTATGCGGTCATTGAGGGCAGGCCTTGAGCCTGCCCTTCTTCTTTTTCCTCGCTTACGACTTACAAATTCCGCAGAGGGATTGTTACCAGTGCTCTAATGGGAAGTGAACAGTCTATCAAATCAAAGAGATCAGACTAATCTGACTCTTTAGAATCCCACCTGAATATATCACTACCGGTTTTTTCCTTCTAAAGTTTCTCTTGCTGTTTCCGATTAATCTTATGTAACCCAACAACTTTTTGGGGGTGAGTGTTATTTTTCTCTTGACAAAATCAAGTCTGGTTTTTTATTTGTTAGTAATCCTATTCAACAAAGTTATTGGGTTTAGAAAAGCTTTGGGCGCAAGCGTTCTTAAACATCAATAACAACCAAAAAATTAAGAAGCTTCTGCTCCTGCTTTCCACAGTTCTTTATTGAGCCGGTAAAGCTTTTCAGCATCGGGGGATAGTTGGAAAAGTGCAACAGGCTGAAGATACTTCAAAAAGTCAAAAAGTAACCTTTATCTGTTAAAGGAGGTGATCTTGGGGAATAAGGAGTTAATACTTTTCAGGAATCTAAAAACCACTTAAAGTCTGGAGGGAAGTATATGAAAAAAATATTCAGGTTGGCTATTTCAGTCGTCCTCCTGTTGGTTCTTACTTACCCCGTATGGTCAGCAGGAACTACGGGAAAGATTACTGGGATAGTCAAGGACAAACAGAGTGGAGAGGCTCTTCCCGGAGTGTCAATACGGATAGTGGGAACGAATATAGGAGCCTCCACGGGGCCGGATGGCCGTTACAGCATCATTTACGTCCCTGCCGGCAGACAGGTTGTCGAGGCAATCGTTATCGGATACACCTCGGTTCGGAAGGAGGAAATCCTGATTGTTCCCGATCTCACTACAGAGGTCAACTTTGACCTGACAGCCTCCAGGGTGGAACTGGGACAGGTTACGACGGTGGTGGCAGAAAGGCCTTTGATCGAGAGGGATGCTACCAGTTCAACTAAGATTATCACCGCAGACGAGATCGCGGAGCTGCCAATTCGCGGCTTTCAAGCCGTGACCCAGCTGCAGGCAGGCGTGGTAGCTGGAGACAACCGGCAGGGAACTGCCATTCAAATCCGAGGTGGAAGACCAGGAGAAGTGAGCTATCTCATCGACGGTTTTAGCACGCAGGATATCGTGACCGGAGATGTAGGGGCGCAGATCAACAACAATGCTATAGCAGAGGTAGTGGTCTTGACCGGTGGATTCAACGCTGAATATGGTAAGGCTATGTCCGGCGTGGTCAATACGGTAACAAAAGAGTCGGCCATCAAGACCACGGGTCAGGCTGAGTTCAGAACAGATGAATTCATGGGGACTACTAACGGTTTCGGCTATAATATCGCAGATCTCTCTTTAGCGGGTCCGCTAGCTGGAAAGAGTCTGAAGTACTTTGCCTCCTTTGAGTATACTCATCAGAATGATTGGAATCCCAGTTCTGGCTGGGATGGACGCAAACCTGAGGACTGGCTAAAAGAGAATTCAGGATTTGCCAAACTGAGCTATGATCTGACTCCGGCTCTGAAATTGAAGGCTGGAGGAAGTTACTTCACTGAAAAGAGAAAGGAATTTCAAACCCTTTGGCGATACAATTTGAATCATCTGAACAGGCAGGAAAGAAGCAATGGGATGGTCTATCTCACCTTGACACACAATATCAACAAGAACACCTACTACGACCTGTCGGCTAACTACTTTGTGACCAAATCAGAGAGGGGTGACGATAGTCTCTGGAGGGATTACAATAATTACATCAATACCGTCAGTTGGACTGATTCCTTATTTGGACCGGACGGACGTTATGATTACCGGACCAGCGGCTGGTCATACGGAGACAACAAGAGACAGGACGGAAACAACATCTACTATCTGCCCGGGGTAAGTCAGAGAGTTTACTCTAAGAGGCAATCGTCCTACTATGGGATCAACTTCGATTTAGTCAGTCAGGTAAATTCTTATAATCAGATCAAAGGCGGTTTCGAGACCCGGTTTTACACGGTTCGTTGGTTCAGGATCGACCTGCCCTGGAGGGCCAATCCTTTCCTGGACAACTATGATAAGGATTATGACATTCATGGGACCATTTCTCATGGTTCACCTTACAAACCGACAACCGCCGCAGTCTATCTACAGGACAAGCTGGAGTTCCAGGGTATGGTGGTAAATGCCGGCTTGCGCTTCGACATGCTAAGAGCAGGTGCGGACGAATTCAAGGATCAGCTTGACGTAGCAGAAGGCACTCAGAAAACCCCATTGGACTACAAAATCAGTCCGCGTCTGGGAATTGCTTTCCCAGTTTCGGATAACACCCTGTTTCATTTTAACTATGGTCATTTCTTTCAGCCGCCCGAGTTGCAATACCTGTATGAGGGAGTGGCTGATGCAATCAATTACATAAATACAGGTAATGCTATTATAGGTGACCCTGGGTTAAGGTCAGAAAAGACTATCGCCTTTGAGGCTGGGCTTACCCGGTCTTTCTCGTCTACTTTAAGGTTTGATATAACCTTCTTTTCCAAAGACATAACCAACTTGGTCGATACCCGGTTACGCACTGGATTGAACAGGTACGTTATCTATACCAATTCCGACTACGCTCGGGTAAGAGGGCTTGAGTTAGCACTGGAGAAGAGAAAGGAACATTTCATATCCGGTAAAATATCCTATACTCTTTCCGAAGCAAAAGGGACAGGTTCTTATGAGAGAGAAGGGTATTACGATTATGTCACCAGCTCTACGGGGCCGGATATCGTTTTCCCCAAAACTGAGTTTTATCTGGACTTTGACCAGAGACACACCATCTCAGCTGATGTCGATATCCGAGCAGGAGAAAAAGAAGGGGTTCAACCTTTCAGAAATGCCGGCTTGAACATTTTATTCACTCTCGGCAGCGGATTCCCCTATACTCCCCGAACTCCGGTCGCCTTCAACCTGCAGGGGCTGGGTAAAGCCCTGGGAGACGTAAATTCCGCAAGACAACCCTGGACTTATCGCATAGATTTGAAAGCAGACAAGACCTTTAATATGGGTGCGTTAAACAGCACCTTTTACTTAGAGGTTATAAATCTTTTGAATACCGAGAATGTCCGAACTGTGTATGAGTCCTCAGGCAAGGCCAACACGGATGGGGTAATCGAGCTTTTAGGCATAACCACTGAGCCGTATGTCTCGCGTTACAGAGATGCAGTCAAAGATCCGGACAATTATGACGTTCCCAGAATGGTGCGAGCAGGGCTGGTATTAGGTTTTTAACCCAAGCGGAGGGAGGAAAAAAATAATGAGAAAGAAAAAAATACTTAAGCTCTTGGTGCTTGGAATTGTGCTTTTGGCTTTTCTGGTTATCTCGGTTGAAGCCAGAACTAAACCAGCACCTGTAAATTCCCTGGCAAAACCTCTGGTCAATCCGACAGATGCCAAGTATCTGACTGCCAATAATATCAAAATGCCGATTCAGAATGATGCAATTTTTGGTCAGAACCCATTTACGGGCAGAGCCGGTACTGAATGGCCCCAGGGAACCGGCAATATGTACATCTATGGTGCCGGAATCTGGATCGGGGCACAGATTCCTTCTGGCGGAGGGTTTAAAAAGGTAGTCAGCTATGGGTATAACCCGAATGATGGTTATTCTGAATGGGGCCCTGGTATAATTACCGCTCCTTACACTGCTGACCATGGTGGGACTGATGCTGGAACGATGTGGCCCATCGTGCTTTCTACTGAAGTAAACAGCTGGACTCCAAGAGCGGATAGTCTCTGGCCAGTTAAGGACAGTTTGGGTAATCCAAAGTTTGTTTCGGCTGAAGATAGCTGGTGTTTTTATAATGATGCAGATAGTACTTATCACGATGCTCAAGCCCGGGCTGGAGACCAGTTGAACGTTTTTGTAAAGCAGACAACCTACAGTTTCAATTCAGCGCTGGATAAGAACATCATATTCGTAGTCTGGGATATCTATAATCAGGGTGACCGGGATTTAGATTCGGTTTATATCGGGATTACCTGTGACCCGGATTTGGGTAATGCGACAGACGACATGATCGGGTTCGATTCCACCAGAAACTTTTGCTGGGTTTACAACTATAATCTTGAATTTGACCAGGACATTCAAGGAAGGCCAGGCATGATGGGTTTCAGGTACTTTCAGAGCCCTCTGGATTCAGCCGGTGGAACACAACTGGGTCTTACCGCTTTAACTCTTTTCACCCTTGACACTGACCCGGCTAATGATCAGGAAAGGTACAACCTGATGGCTGGGCTTACCAAATCGGGTGATCCCCGGTCTGGAGGACGTTTCGATGTGGATGTTTCTCCTCAGGACAAAAGGTTCTGTCAGAGTTCCGGTCCTTTTAAATTGAAGATGGGCGACTCCACCAGAGTTGTTTTCGGAGTTGTAGCAGGCGAAAATGAGAACCTGCTTAAGGTAAATGCTGATTATGCTCAAACCCTTTATAATGCTAATTTTATTGCCCCGAGACCTCCTGTAGCTCCGGTAGTTAAGGCAATCCCGGGCGATAAAAAGGTTACTCTGGTTTGGGGAGATACCTCGGAGCACAGCTTTGAGCCGTTTGCCGCAAATGATACCAGTTTAAGGCAATATGATTTCGAAGGATACCGGGTGTATCGAAGCAGAACCGGCGTAGAGGGAGATTTCCAGCTGCTGGCTGAATATGATCTGAAGGACGGTATTACGAATGTTACCACAGATGCAGTTGATCCTGCCACCGGTCTCCCTATAGTAGTAGTCGTCCATCTGGGAGAAGATACCGGCATCCAGCGCTTTTATGTCGATGAGGACAATGTGATAAATGGCGAAACCTATTATTATGCTGTAACCGCCTTTGATTATCAGCCAAAAAACCCGAGATCATTGGAAAGCGGAGTGAGAGCTTCATTGGTACAGGTAGTTCCGGGAACTAACCCAGCCGGATATACTGCCCCGACTGCCCAGGATACGGCAACTCACACTTCTTCCGGGAGGCTGAGCGAAGGAGTTGTTACGGTTGAAGTCGTCGATCCCACTCAGGTAACTGGGCATGATTACCGGGTGACTTTTAATTTAGACCTTACCTGGAATCTAATCGATGTCACCACAGGAGACACGCTTTTAGCCAACCAAACTAATCAGTCCGGGGACAACACTTATAAGATTCTGGATGGCATAATGGTTCGGGTAAGTGGGCCATTGCCCGGCATCAGGGATTGGGCATGGACTTCTCCTCCGACAGATACTCTTGGGAGATGGTTGAGTGGTTATGATTGGGGTGGTGGTTTCTTCTTTGGAGGATTAGATATAGGTTACAATTTCCTCGGTAGTCAAATAACCAATCTGTCAACTGATTTCGTGGATGTGGATATAAGGTTTAGCCCAACTACCAAACAAAAAGCTTATGATTACTTAAGAGGTGGGTCTCCTAATTACGTGTGTATAGGTTATTTTGAGGTTCCTTTCACCGTTTGGGATACAACCAGTTCACCAGCCAGGCAGTTGAATGCAGCCTTTGTCGAGCAAAATGGAGGACCAGCCTATGACAGCACCTGGGGTCCAACTTCAGACGAGCTCGATAGAGAATATTTGTTCATCCTCAACAGCACTTATACTGATACTGCCCTGACCTGGTACTTAACCCACAGGATATCACCAGATGCCGATTCTTTCGATGTGCTATATGCGATGTGGCCTCTGATCAGACCGGAACACACCCTGTCAGAATTAGCAGACGGGCAGATTCTTCACATCATCGCTACCAAGCCCAATTCGCCGAACGATGTTTTCTCATTCAGCACTAAGGCGGCTTACATCAATGCCAGCCAGGCAAAAGTCGATTTGGATAAAATCAAGGTGGTGCCGAACCCTTACTTTGTCAGAAACGAGCTTGACCGAGACCCGAATGTCTCACATCTGATGTTTACCCACCTGCCGAACAAATGCACTATCAGAATCTATACCTTAGCCGGTAATTTAATCCAGCAATTGGAGCATAATTCTGATAGCGGACAGGAAACCTGGAACGTTCTGACCAGGAATGATCAAATTCCGGCCAGTGGGGTATACATCTATCACATAAGTTCAGACTTCGGGAATAAAGTTGGCAGGTTCGCCATAATTCGGTAAAACCAAAGGAGGAATGTGAAAATGAAAAGAATAATAATCTTTATTGCCTGCGTTCTCCTTTTGTGTGCCAACATGGCTCTTGCTGCGGACATAAGTAAGGTTGGCACTTCTGGGGCACAATTCTTGAAAATCGGCGTGGGTGCCCAGAATATTGGTAAGGGAGAAGCAGTCACAGCTTCAATTGCCGATGTCACTTCAGTTTTCTGGAATCCAGCCGGGCTGGCCAGCTTGAGAGGCTCCGAATTAAGCTTTACTCATACGGAATGGATCGCTGAGATAAACTATGATAATATCTCCTATGGTTTTCCGTTGGGAAGTGGGGTAGGTGGAATTTTCGTGGGTATACTTTCGATGCCGAATTTCGAGGAGACCACAGTGGAACAACCTGAGGGGACCGGGGTCAGCTTCACTTGCTACGACTTGGTTGTAGGGGCGAGCTATTCACGGAGAATCACCGACCGGCTCACTACGGGAATAAACGCCAAGCTGGTGCGCCAGGTCATCTGGGAGCTGAGCGCAAATGGTGTGGCTTTCGACGCTGGGTTCCAGTATGAAACCGGTTTTAAGAGTTTAAAACTGGGGATGAGCATGCTGAATTTCGGTAGTACTATGAGTTATACTGGTCAGCAGTTAAAACACGAGGCCCAGATTTTCCCAGACGCTCCTCCAACCTATCAAGACGTTCCGGTGCAGGTGGAAAGCGAGTCCTATCCTCTGCCTTTGACGTTCCGGATTGGTTTAGCTTATAATTTTCTGGAGAATGAAAACAACCTATTGACGGCAAACTTAGACGGGATTCAGCCGAATGACGGAAGGGAATTAGGAGCATTGGGCCTGGAGTATTCTTACAAGAAAACTTTCTTCGTACGATTAGGTTATGAGTACTGTAGCGAGACCGGATACGAAAGGGGTTTCACTGCTGGAGCAGGTTTAAACTACAAGCTGAGCACTAATTTCAATGCCAAGTTCGACTATGCTTATGCAGATTTTGGCAGACTGGACCAGGTTCATCGTTTCACTTTTGGGATAGGCTTCTAGCAGACATTATTCTATGGAAAAAACGCTGGCTTAAAACAAGGGCCAGCGTTTTTTTATAAATCAAGCCTGGTATCTGTTTGTATAAAATGGCTATATGCTTTAGTTTAATTTTCTTGACAAGGTCTCGATAATTAAATATATAGACTAAAAAATGTGAATCGGGATTTCAGATGCTAAAAGAGAATGGAAATAAATATCTTCGCCCGGCTTATTTGGAGATAGATCTGAAGGCTTTAGCCTCCAATATCAAAAATATTAAGAGAAAATTAGGAAATAAAGTCGAGCTTCTAGCTGTGGTCAAGGCAGATGGATACGGACACGGGGCATTAGAGGTATCCAAAGTCGCACTGAAGAATGGAGCAAGTTTTCTAGGAGTGGCTTTTCTGGAAGAGGGGATAGAGCTAAGGGAGGAGGGTATTAAAGCTCCCATTTTAATCTTATCTCCTGAATTTTACGGAAGAGAAAAAGATATAGTAGAATATGATTTACTCCCCGCAGTGGATGATTTAGATTTCGTCCATGGCCTTGATCAGGAAGCAAAAAATCAAAATAAAGTTGCTGAGGTTTACCTTAAAGTAGATACCGGGATGCGAAGATACGGAATTGAAACTGTTTCGGTTTTGAATTTCGTCCGAGGAATCAAAGGGATGAAAAATATTAGACTTAAAGGTGTGCTCTCTCAATTCTCCACGACCGAGGATAGGGATGGAGATTTTGCAAAAAAGCAACTTTTTCTTTTCAAAAAAGCGATCAAACAATTGGAAGAATTCAATGGTGGTCACTTGGTTAGATCAATAGCCAACTCCGGAGCTTTTTTAAAGTTACCCCAGAGTTATTTTGACCAGGTGAGAATAGGGATATTGATGTATGGGATTTATCCCTCAGCCAATATAACCGATCGAGTGAATGTCAATCCGGTGATGAGCTTAAAAAGCAGGATCGTTCAGATAAAAGAAGTCGAAAAAAGTGAATCAGTCGGCTATGGAAGAACTTTCTTCACTAAAAAAAGGACGAAAATAGGAACGATTCCAATGGGTTATGCTGATGGGTATCCCTGGCAGCTTTCCAATCGGGGAGAGGTTCTGATCAAAGGGAAAAAAGTACCGGTAATCGGCAGGGTATGCATGGATGCATTCATGGTCGATTTGACAGGACTGCCTAATGTCAAGATAGGAGAAGAGGTGGTTCTTTTAGGCAGGCAAGGAAAAGAGAAAATCGGGGCTCACCAGATTGCTAAATGGGCAGACAGCTTCAGTTACGAGATAGTCTCCAGGATGGGAAAACGTTTGCCCAGAGTATACTTAAAATAAGGCCGAAGGCTAAAGTCTAAAGGCAAGAAAACAGGAAGAAAAGATTTAAAGATCAGTTCGAAAAAATGTCATTGCGAGCCCGGAGGGCGAAGCAATCCCTATAATTTCACGAAAACAGATTGCTTCGCCGTCCTGCGGACTCCTTGCAATGACAGATGAGAAGGAAATGAAAAAATGAATTTAGAATATGAATCTTTTGAGCTGAAATTAAAAGAGACTTTCTCTATCTCCCGGAGCTCCATCGACACGAAGAAGGTTGTCTATGTGAGGATAGACGAGGGGATAGGAGAAGTTTCTCCTTCAACCTACTATGGAGAAAGCGAGGGGACCGTAAAAACTGCCCTGGAGCTTTTCAGAAATGAATTAAGTGATGATCCCTTCGAGATCGAGGTCGTTCTGGAAAAAATCAATCGCAGAATTGCCGGAAACTTTGCTGCGAAGGCAAGTATCGATTTAGCACTGCATGACCTGATCGGTAAAAGACTAAACCAGCCTGTTCATAAACTTCTGGGAATTTCTAAAAAGGAGATTGTGACCTCATATACCATCGGGCTGGATACTGTCAAGAGAATGCAGGAGAAGGTCAGGGAAGCCTCAGGATTTTTGGTTTATAAAGTGAAAGTCGGAGTCGAATACGACCTCAAAATGGTAGAAGCGGTGAGAGAAGTTACTGATGCTAAAATCAGGCTGGATGCTAATTGCGGCTGGGATTTGAAAGAAGCTTTGAAGAAACTTAAAGTCCTTGAGAAATTCGATATCGAATTAATTGAGCAGCCCGTTCAACCAGGCAACTTAGAGGATCTGCGGATAATCCGGGAAAATACGGATATTCCTATTTTTGTAGATGAATGGGTGATGACTTCTAGGGATATACCTCAATATATGGGAAAAGTGGATGGGATAAACATAAAACTGATGAAGTGCGGTGGAATCAGGGAAGCTCTCAGGATGATCCATACTGCCAGAGCCTGTAATCTTAAAATAATGATAGGATGTATGATCGAAAGCTCGGTGGGGATTTCGGCAGCAGCCCAAATTGCCTCTCTGGTCGACTATGTTGATTTGGATGGCAGTCTTCTTATTTCCAATGATCCTTATTCCGGGCATGAATTGAGAAATGGGAAATGGATTTTAAACAATGTCCCAGGTTTAGGTGTTAAAAAAATCTAAAACTATGAAAAGTCAGTTATTATCAATTATCTTCTTCCTGTTGCTTACTACTATCTCTACTGGAGAAATAAGTTCTCCTCCGTCAATCAACGTAGTTTATCCGCCTGAAGGAAAAGAAATCACCTCCTCTGATTCTACCTTCATTTTCGGGTCGGTTACTCCGGGTTCGGACCTGGTGATAAATGACCAATATATAGAAGTACATAAAAACGGTGCATTTTTAGCATATCTTCCGTTAAAGTCGGGAGATTTTGTTTTTCAGCTCGAAGCTATGTATCAGGGAAGCATTTCCAGAAGGGAAATAAGAGTCAAGGTTCCTTCTCCGCATCTTCCTACCCCAAGAGATACTTTACGGATTGAGAATTATTATAAATCTCCTGCTCAGGATTTAGTGCTGAGTCCCGGGGACATAATCCAGACCAGTTTCAAGGGAACTCCTGGCTGTTCTGCTTCCTTTTACATAGATGGACTAACTTCCAATCTTCCAATGACGGAGTCGAGTAAGCCCGAAAGTGTGTTTTGGGGTGAAGGCGTGTTTGGAAAATGGGAAAAGAAAGACTCTACTTTACCGGAAGGAATATATACTGGACTTTACAAAGTCAGGCCGGACGACAGAATCGAGAATGGAAAAATAATTTTTGAGCTGAGCAAAAAAATTGAAAATCCGGATTCATTTTATTTTCCTGCCCAGGCTTGTTTTGACCGGGAAAAGATGCTGGTCTGTCTGGCTGATTCCACCCCCGGAAAGGTAACTATAAAAGGAGAATCAGTACCTCAGATTGTGGAATTGAAAGATACTTCAACCATCATTCGAACGGGTCCTGGAAACGGATACTTACTTCTGTATCAGCCCTTGGGTGTGAGATTTGTCTCCAATGGAAAAAATGGTGACTGGATCAAACTCAGATTAGCTCAGAATGTAGAGGGATGGGCAAAAGCTGAAGCGTTGAACTTTTTACCTGCTGGAACGTCCCTGCCTGAAAGTGAGATTAAATTCATCCGGACAGAAATACAGGATGATCGAACCTTGATAAGAATTCCACTTAATCAGAAATTACCTTATGAGATAGAGCAGGAATTTTCCCCACCGGTCTTGATTTTGAAACTATTTGGAGGAAATTCAGACACTGACTGGATAAGGTATGATTCAAAAGACGAAGTAATCAAGGAAATCAAATGGGAACAGCCTGAGAAAAAAGTATTCCAGCTAAAAATCTATCTGAAGCAGAAAAGGTTCTGGGGATATGACATCTATTATCAGGGCAACGAGCTCTGTCTGGAGATCAGAAAGGAGCCGGTGGTGAAATACCGGCTCAAGGGTTTAAGAATCTGTATTGACCCCGGGCATTCTCCGGAGAGTGGAGCAGTGGGTCCAACTGGATTAGAAGAGAAAGTAGTTAATTTAGAGATAGCGCTGAAACTGAAATATCTTCTTGAAAGGGCAGGAGCAGAGGTTTTTATGACCCGCAATGGCATGGAGAGTGTGGGCATTTACGAAAGACCGAAAAAAGCTCTTGAGAACAACTGCCAGCTCCTGATCAGCATTCATAATAATGCCCTGCCGGATGGGGTCAACCCTTTTGTAAACAACGGTGTCTCAACTTACTATTACCATCCCCAGAGCTTGGAGCTTGCCAGAGCCATTCAAAAAGAGCTGGTCTCAGACCTGCAGATCCAGGATCAAGGGTTATATTATGCAAACTTCGCTCTAACCAGACCTTACCAGTTCCTCTCGGTTCTGGTGGAGTGTGCCTTTATCATCTATCCTCAGCAGGAAGAGCTTTTAAGAAGCGAAGCTTTTCAGAAAAAATGTGCTTTCGGAATCTATCAGGGTTTATTAAATTATCTGAAAGAAAAATAATCCAAGGGGAAGAGCCTATGATAGAAACTTACGAGTTTGGAAAGATGATCATCAACGGGGAGAAATATACCTCAGACCTGATTATCTATCCGGACAGGATCGATTCGACCTGGTGGAGAAAATCGGGGCACGAGCTGAGGCTGGAGGATGTCAAGGGAGTGATAAAGGAAAAACCGGATACCATAATAGTGGGAACAGGCTTCAATTCAGTTCTCAAAGTCCTGCCTGAGACCGAGGATTACATTCTCTCCAAAGGGATCAGACTGGTCGTCGAGGATACCAAAAAAGCGGTTAAGAACTATAACGAGCTTGCTCCCAAAGAAAAAGTGATCGGGCTATTTCATCTTACCTGCTAATAAAACAACATAAGACGGAAGATGATAGAAGGAAGATGACCCATCCTCAACCCCACCAGTAGCTCGCAGGTCAAGCATATTCGAAGGATTGCTTTACAAATCATATAATCTGTAAGTCCAGGAGGGGAAATGTTTCTCACGAGTTCGCTTTCTAAACACTGGCCAACTGTTTTCTTCATCTTAGCTTTGTCCTTCACTTCGCTGGATAACGTTTATTCAAAGAACATCTTAGCTGACCCTGATTCTATCCCTTTTGCTCCTCCGGTCAGCTATAGAGCAAATGATTCTCCTTATTCTATTTTTTGTGCGGACCTAGATGGAGATTCTGATCTTGATCTTGTAGTTACGGGCTATATGTGGACAAACGTGGTCTCAATATTTAAAAACAGAGGCGATGGAACCTTTCAAAATAGAGTCGATTACAATGTAGGAGAATACGCCACCTCCATTTTTTGTGCTGATTTAGACGGAGATTCGGATTTAGATTTGGTTGTGGGATATGCCGATAGCACTGTCATCTCAGTCTTAAAAAATAATGGGGATGGATCATTTCAACCGAAGGTTGACTATCAAGTGGGACTCTACCCCATTTCCGTTTTCTGCGCTGATTTAGACGGGGATGGAGACCAAGATTTAGCAGTGGCAAGTCATGAAGCAGGTGGC
>DATKKH010000192.1:0-8126 GCA_035543035.1 Terriglobales bacterium
TACTATGAGATTGAGTATTCGAAAAAGCTTGTCTGTTCGGATAACCAGCTGAGATTTGAAAACCCTGACGCATCCGGAACAATAGAATACCCCGTTTCGGGTTTCAGCGGCACTTCTCCTTATCTTTTTGAGATCGATGACTGGTTTGGGGTGAAGAAGATCGAGAATTTCGTCGGCAATTTGGACAGCATTAAATTTCAGGATCAACTGTCTAACGGTCAGAATAAACAGTTTTATCTTACCGACCAGACTAAGTTCAAGAATCCTCTTTCCATTAGTTCGGAGCAGATAGCAAATCTGAGGGATGCAGCTGATCAGGCTGATATGCTGGTGATTACCCATCCGGATTTTCTGAATTCTCTGCAGGAATACAAGAATTTAAGAGAGAGGCTGGATGGAATCACAGTCAAGTTAGTAAACGTGCAGGATATTTATAACGAATTTTCCTGGGGGCTTTTCGATCCGGTGGCTATCAGGGATTTTCTAAAATTTGCCTATGAGAACTATCCGGCCCCGGCTCCGGCGTATGTGCTCTTGGTAGGTGATGGAACTTACGATTTTAAAGACCTGCTGGCAATCCATTCACCAACCTGGATACCTCCTTTTGTCGCGTACCAGCCGGTTTCGGATGATAATTTCATCTACTTTGACACCTTAGGACACCTGGATGAAGACCATAACGGAATACCAGATATGTTCATCGGGAGATGGCCGGTCAAAACCACGCAGGATGTTCAGGTGGTTCTGTACAAGATCAGAGAGTATGAAGAAAGCCCGGATTATGGTACCTGGAAAAATCTGATAACCTTAGTGGCAGATGATGAATTCGGACCCCCACCCTCTGATAACGAAAACGAGCATACGCTTTATACCGAGGAAATAGCCGACAGATATATTCCCAGAAGTTTTAACCTGAATAAAATCTATCTGATTGAGTACCCTTTTGATGCTGCCAGGTGGAAGCCGGAAGCAGAGGATGCCATCCTCAACGCCTATAATAACGGAACGGCAATAATAAATTATATGGGTCACGGTAATCCGGACCTGTGGGCGCATGAGCGGGTTTTCAGGCGTCAGGTGGATATTCCCAAGCTGAAAAATAAGAAAAAATATCCGTTGGTATTTGCGGCATCCTGTAGTATCGGGCTTTTCTTTGACCCTCGTGACGAAGGGATGGCAGAAGACCTGTTAAGAGCAGAAGAAAAAGGAGCAATTACTGTCCTCTCTGCTACGGGTTTGGTCTATGCATATGCCAATGCTATGTTGAGCGACAAAGTCTATGACCTGCTTTTGAAAGGAGATTCTCTTTCCATAGCGCAGGCACTTTATATAGCCAAGCTTTTGAGGAGTGACTATTACAACGATCCCTATTATAATATCACAGGCGATCCCTTTACCCATTTAGCCGAGCCCAGACTTGAGGTCAGGCTCAGTAATTTGAATCCGGATACACTTCAGGCTTTGAGCCGGATTAGTTTTAACGGGAAGGTTACTGATAAAAACGGAGTTGCTCAAACGAGCTTTGGAGGTACAGTATACCTTTTAGCTTTTGATTCGGATAAGGAGAAAACTCATACGATGCCAGACGGAGGTACTATTCCATATACTTTGCCAGGGAACGTAATATTTAGAGGAATGGCGATAGTCGACAGCGGCAAATTTGCAGGGAGTTTTATCGTGCCAAAAGATATGGGTTACGGCGGCAGAAATGGGAAGATCAGCGCTTATGTAGTCGATTCAGATTCAACTATAGACGGAGCAGGCGCTTTGGATTCGATTATAGTTGCCGGCACCGATACCACAGTCAAAGACAGCCTGGGTCCGGAGGTGAGGATAGCTTTTGTGCAGAATCCGAAATTTATTGATGGGGATACGGTTCAGCCGGATCCCGATTTAATAGTTTATGTTACGGACCAGTCCGGAATCAACCTGACAGGCGAATTGGGCCACAGGATTACCCTCTCAATAGATGATGACTGGGAAAATACCCAGGACCTGACCTCGAATTTCCAGTATGATCTGAACAGCTACATTCAGGGGAGCCTTACCCAGAAAATAAACTTAAAAGAAGGGGACCATACCTTGAAAATCAAAGCCTGGGATAATGCCAACAATTCGACTCTTACGAGTTTCCAGGTAAAGGTAATATCCTCGAACACAGAGTTAGCCATAAGCCAGGCGATGAATTATCCTAACCCTTTTTCCGGGTTTACCCAGTTCACCTACGAGCTTTCCGTTCCAGCCGAAAAAGTGGAGATAAAGATCTTCACCTTATCCGGCAGGCTAATCAGAACCATGAGCGGAACAGGCGCTGCCGGTTTTAATACCGGCGTAGTCTGGGATGGAAGGGATCAGGACGGGGATAAGGTAGCCAATGGAGTTTATATCTATAAAATCGTAGCCAGGACAAGATTGAACGTCAATAGCGAGGGTACTAACAAAGAAGCCGAGGCTCTCGGTAAAGCAGTGGTTATGAATTGAACTATTTTTTCTTGCCGGATTAAAGAGTTAGATGATATATTCAAAGACGAAAATTAACTGGAGGAGGAAGGTTTTATGAGGCGCTTTATTTTTCTTGGGGTTCTTTTGATGGTAGTATTTTGTCTGGCAGTGCAGTCTTTTGCTCAGGTCAGCTTATCAACCGTTCTTTTCCTGAGAATAGCAGCAGGGGCACGAGCTGCAGGAATGGGAGAAGCTTTCGTGGCAATAGCAGACGATGCCACGGCCACCCACTGGAACCCGGCGGGTCTGGGATTTTATCCCTTAGCCAGCACTTGGATCGAGTACAAAGGAAAAACGGTCAATCAGTTCAAAGCCCTGGGCTTATTGAAGAATGACCTTCCAGAAAACAATTACAAGAAATATGATCTCTGGGCTATTTCCTCAACCGATCTCTATACCTGGGATGGCCAGGACTGGAGGAATTCCCAGGTTTACCCAGTCTCCTCCGGTGAGACCATAGAAAGTCTGGTGAGGAAATATACGCAGGTGCAGGATGAAACCAGATTAAGGAAAATGCTGGATCAGGTAGCTTCGCAGAATTGCGGAGCAAACCGAGACTCACTGGAAAATCTAAAGAACAAAATCCTGGCGCTTTCTCCGCAGGATTCTCCCCGGCATCAGGATTTGCAGACAGCTTTAGAAGACCTTGTCGTTGCCTGGGGCAATCTACTGGTTGACAAGGGTAGTTTGAACGTTTTTCTGAATCTTGCAGTCAGCTCTCTTTCGGATTCGGTCTTAAATACACAAACCGAGGAATCGCTCATAACTTCGGCCAAGAGGCCCATCCTGAAATCTGCACCAGAATCAATCGAGCTTCCCTACAGCTTGATTTTTATGGATTCCCTGAATTTCCTGACCTCAGATGAAAATAACCTCTGGGTTGGCGCTAACAGCGGGCTGTATAAATATGACGGCAAAACCTGGAGGAGATTTTCCAGCCAGGACGGGCTGGTTTCGGACAAGGCCTTGTCAATGTCTCTAACTCCTGGAGGAATAGCTTATGTCGGAACGGACAGCGGGGTGGTCAGGTTCGATGGCAAAGGATTTTCTCGGATTTACTTAGCCCCCGAGGTCAAAGACCTGCGGGTAACCCAGATAGCGGCTAAAAACGACAAGGAAGTTTGGGCTGCCACTTCCGAGGCACTCTTGAAATATGACGGGAATCTTTTTTCTCCCTATTTCACTTTGACGGTTAAATCTCCTGATGAATTCGATCAGCAGATAAGACAATTTGCAGACCGGGATGATTCCCTGAAGATGCAGCTTATCTACAAAAGGTCTGAGGAGATAAACTACATACCAAAAGAACAGATATCCTCCACTCAACCCTTAAAAGTAGAATACAACCTTCCTCTCGAGGGTAAAGTGACCTGCCTGGCATTCGATAAAAGGGGAGGTCTTCTGGTCGGCACCGAAAATGGTCTTATGAAATTCGATGAAGGAAAATGGAAAAAATATGGCTACCGGAGATACGAGGTGAGAGGCGAAAAAACGGTGGAGGAGATCGCATCCAAGTTTTTGCCTTACAATGACAATGAACGGGTCGAGAACCTCTCCCGGAAAATCGTGGAGTACAACCATCTGACTTCCAGAGAATTGACACCAGGTCAGGTGCTTTACGTCTATGCCAATTCCTTGGGCAGCCGGATACTTTCCATAGCCATGATCGGGGAGGACAATCTCTTCGTGGGAACTGAATTCGGAACCTTGAGATTTGACGGAAGTGCCTGGGGAAGATATTATCATGTGAACCTGGATAAAACTAGAACCAATACCATAGTTCCCGAGGACAAGGATATTTTCTTTGGCACAGACCAGGGGGTTGTGGTCTATGCCCATGCAAAAAGAGAACTCACCTTTATGCACGCTGCCCTTCTCCCGGAGCTGGCACAAGACGTCAATTACGAGTATCTCTCCTATGTTCAAAATACCGAGAACTGGGGAACTCTGGGAGGAAACATTACCTTTATCTCCTATGGAACGATTCAGCGCACAGGAGAGCAGGGAGAACTGCTGGGCGAATTAAGTCCCTATGAGGCAGCCTTAACTCTTTCTTACGGGACCAGAGCGGGCAACCGATTAGCTCTGGGATTGGGAGCTAAATTCATCTATAGTCATCTTTCAGATCAGGGTGCTGGAGCTGAGAGAGGAAGCGGAACCGGATCATCTTTTGCCCTTGATGCCGGGTTGCTTTATAAAACCCCGCTGAAAAGACTCACTCTTGGTGCGGCAGTTACCAATTTAGGTCCGAATGTATCCTATATCGACGTGGACCAGTCTGATCCCCTGCCCAGGAACTTAGCTTTAGGATTTGCTTATAAAATTTTCGATACCCCTTATAATAAGCTCACCGCAGTAGGAGAGATAAATAAGGAGCTGGTGTCTGTGGGCGGAATCGGAGATGTCGTAAGCCAGTCGGTCAAAAACGTAGGCGCGGAATACTGGTATGCTAATTATGTGGCGTTAAGAGCCGGGTATATCTACGACAAACTGGGTGATATCAGGACCTGGACCTTTGGAGCAGGCTTGAGAATCAGTCTCCTGAGGGTGGATTTTGCTTACGTGCCGGCTAACAAGAACGTGGCGCTGGCTAATACTACCAGAATTTCGGGAACTGTAAGGTTCTAAAATAAGGAGGGTTAATTGTCTGACGTCCTCCATAGAAAAATCAGGACGGAAGGTGTCATGCTGAGCGAAGCGAAGCATCTGCGAATAAAAATAAGGAGATTCTTCCCCCGCCTGCTGCGGGATCGGAATGGCGGGATGCTCCTTGTCGTTGCGGTCGTCCTCACTTTATTGGTAGTAACATTCTCGGTTTCAGCTGAAGAAGGAAAACTTCTCCCGATCAAAGGAGTGAACAAGGCAGAGAAAGAAAGGAAAGAGGCTCCGAGCGCTCCTGCAGAATTCAGAAGCCAGGTTTCTCAGAAGAATCTTCTGGGCCTGGAAAGAACTTCGAAATTCGCCCTGCCGATTCTCAAAAAGATTTCAGGATACTATGCACCAGTAGAGACTCTAAGTATCTTGGGTATCCGGGTTGAATTCCAGAAAGAGGTTCCGGATGACCCCAAAACCACTGGGGATGGTTTATTCGACCGGAGGTCTTATGATGAATTCTATGCACAGGAAGGTAACTATATCGATCCTGCACCCCATTTGAGGAAATACTTTTTGGCTCATCTGAAAGCGCTTAACAATTACTGGAATACCGTATCCAATGGAGAATTGGTATTGAAGTATGAGGTTTTTCCTCTGGAGGAAAGCCTGACCTATCAGCTGCCTCATGCTATATCTTATTATGGAGACACGGGCTTGCCGAATTATCCGTTTGACGGGTTAAAGCGGTTTTTCGACGACTCTTTTCGTCTGGCTGATTCAGTATCACCGGAAATCGATTTCTCAAGATACAATGCCTTCATAATCTTTCATGCAGGCTCTGACAGGCAGAGCGACTTGGGCAGTTTCGTATCGACTTATACCCCTAACGACCTTTTCACTGGTTTTATTATCACAGGCGATACGGTCAAGGTAGATAACGGAGCTTTCGGAATCACTGAAGGCATTATCATGCCTGAAACCAGGTCACAGGACCAACAGATCCGGGCTTTGAATGCGGTGATGGCTCACGAGTTCGGACATCAGTTGGGACTTGTGGATCTTTATAATACCCGCACCTTCACTACTCAAATTGGAGATTTTTCCTTAATGGATAACAACGCTGCGGATGTGGGGGTCGATTTAGAGGGTAACCGGGCTCCAGCCTCGGGTCTTCTTCCGGTCTATCCAGATGCCTGGTCAAAGGCATTTTTGGGGTTTACCCTTCCTATTGAGATAACCAATCAGAATAACGTCCGGCTTTATGCTTCGGAATTCTTGAGTGACAGTACTCCACAGACGGTTAAGGTACCCATAAATTCCCAGGAATATTTTCTGATAGAGAATAGGCAGACGAATATAGATAACGACCTGAACACTCCTTTTCTCCTGGCTGATAGTGTCACAGGCGTAATCCTTGGTCCTGTGGACAGCCAGAAACACCTGAATCGGGAATATGATAATCTGCTTCCCGGCTCAGGGATTTTGATCTGGCATATCGACGAAGGCGTAGCTTATTTAGACTATGATGATGACGGCGTTGATAACTTTGCGGAGAACGAGCTGCAGTGGGATAAGGACCGCAGGTTTATAACTCTGGAAGAAGCGGACGGGTTCGTAGATTTCGGAGGGAATTATTATGCGGGTTACGGCTCGCAGGAGGATATGTATTATTTAGGGAATAATTCAAATTTTACACCTAATACTTTCCCCTCCAGCCGCTCCAATGACCGTTCGGAAACTCACATTTATGTAACTAATATAGGGCCAATTAGGCTGGTTATGAGTTTCAACGTTAAAAATGATATTTCTCTTGCTAACTGGCCTCAGAGAATTATACCTGGCTCCGGCAGCAGCTCTCTGGTTTACGGGGATTTGGACGGAGACGGCAAACAGGAAGTTCTGACTGCATCCGGCAAGTTTATCTTTGCCTGGAAAACGGATGGCTCCAAAGTCATTCCCAATTCGGATGTAATAGCAGTCTTAGGTCTGGATGGAAAATACACTTATGAGCCTTTAGCGATATTCGCGGAAACCGATTCTACGATTTTCGGCACTCCGTCTCTTGGAGATTTGAACGGGGACGGTAAAATGGAAGTCGTAGCAGGCGATTTGAGCGGCAAAGTTTATGTATGGAAAGCCACTGATGAGAATTTAGATGGAAGAGCTGATCTGCTATCAAGATTTCCTGTTCAGGTTGGAGATCAGGTTTCCACAACTCCGGTGATTTATAATTTTGGAACAAACCCATCGCAACAGTGGATTTTCGTTGGTACCAGAGACGGAAACTGGGCATTCGTTGATGACTTTGGGACGGTATCAAAGGTCAATCATTCTGAAAGAGTAGTCGGTCTTGCTACTACAGATGTTACCGCTGTCAATTTTATTCTCACAGAAAATGGCCAGAGAGGATGCTTATGGAGAATTGATTTAGACAGTTGTATAGCTCAAATACCTTCTACTGGTAATTTCCCTCCTGTGGTCGGAGATATAAACAGGGATAACAAGTTAGAAGCTGTAGTGTTATCGGGTGACGGAAAAATCTATGCCTGGGATTTAGGTGGACATCTTTTGAGCGGATTCCCGGTTTTGGTAGGGGACACAAAATCAGCTCCAGTTTTAGGTGATATTGACGGAGATGGTTATCTGGAGATTGTCTTTTCGGGGGATAACAGAATCTACTCCTACAATTATAACGGCATAATCTCCACCAATTTCCCGGTAGTCTTGGATAGAGTCGGAACTGTCGGACCGGTTTATTCGGCTCCGATCCTGGGAGATCTGGATGGAGATGGAAAAGCTGAGATTTTGGTAGGTTTGGGAAATGGTCAGGTTGTTGCCTATCACGGAGATGGTTCCAGGTTTACCAGTTTTCCATTAGCTTTGAGCAGCGGTATAATGTCTTCAGGCATCATCCTGAACGATTCAGTTCAGACCGCAAACGGTCAGGTGATTTATCTTAAGAGAGACCTGTTCTTCAAAACTCAGGATGGTCTGGTCTATGGATTCTCTATGGACGTCAGATACCGTGA
>DATKKH010000193.1:0-15919 GCA_035543035.1 Terriglobales bacterium
AGAATATCAAATTAGAACCGAAATTCATTGAATCGCATCGTTTATCCTCTTTTAAAGAAAGGGGAACTGACGTGGCTGTAATTCTCGATTTGATGATCCATGATCTGGATCTGGTTCTTTATCTGGCCAAAGACAGAGTGAAATCAGTAGAAGCTTCAGGCGTTTCGGTTATAGCTGAAACCGAAGATATCGCTAATGCCCGGATAACTTTCGAAAAAGGATGCGTGGCTAATATCACTGCCAGCCGTATCTCAGCCAAGCCTATGAGAAAACTTAGGATATTCCAGAGAAATGCTTATATCTCTCTGGATTTTCTGGAAAAATCGTCCGAGATTTATGAACTGGTAGAAATTCCGAAGGCAAAGCTGCCGGTGGATAAAACAGTCGTTGGAGAAATCCCTATAGAGAAGCTTGGAAAAACCATTGTCTACAAAAAATTGGAGACCAAACAGGAAGATATGCTTACAACCGAACTTTCCTCTTTTCTGCAGGCCGTAGCAGGGAAAACGACTCCTCCGGTAACCGGCGAGCAGGCAAAATATGCTTTGGAATTAGCTTTGCTCATAAGGGAAAAAGCAGCTCTTCATCGAAAGATGACCGGATGAAGAAAAAAGTTTTGATAATCGCGGGCGAGCCTTCAGGTGACCTGCACGGGGCTGGCCTGGTAAAGGAACTTAAGAGGATAAATCCTGGTATAGAATATTATGGAGTCGGCGGAAGCAAGCTAAAGCAGGAGGGGATGAACCTCTTATTCGGCATAGAAAAACTTTCCTTTATGGGATTTTATGAAGTCCTGAAAAATCTCAAAGTCATCCGGGAGTTAAAAAGAACATTACTCGATTTTGTTAACCGGGACAAACCGGACTTGGTCATTTTGATAGATTATCCAGGATTTAACCTGCTTTTTGCCAGAGAAATCAAAAAAAGGAAAATCCGGATTCTGTATTATATCAGTCCTCAGGTCTGGGCCTGGGGCAAAAAAAGAATCCAGACTATAAAAGAATTAGTTGATAGAATGATAGTCTTCTTTTCTTTTGAAGAGAAACTGTATAAAGATGCAGGCGTGAAAGTTAGTTTTATCGGACATCCGCTTTTAGACCTGGTAAAACCTTCTCTTCCAAAGGAAGAATTTCGAAAAAGAGTCCAGTTAACTGATAGAGAGAGACTGATCGGACTGCTCCCTGGCTCAAGAATGCAGGAGATAGAAAAAATTCTGCCAGTGATGACAAAGTCCTGTCTTATTTTGAAAAATAGTTTCCCGGACCTGAAAATCGCCGTTGGCGTCGCCCCTAATATCGACAGGATAAGGTTACAGGTTTTGTTAAAGAAGACCGACTTAGAGGTAATCATCCCGGAGGATTTGACTTACGACCTGATGAGTTACTCAGACCTTTTATTGGCCACTTCAGGGACAGCTACTCTGGAATCTGCGATTTCCGGCACTCCTTTGATAGTTTTATATAAAACCAGTCTCTTCACTTATCTTTTGGCAAAGAACCTGGTGAAAATACCTGATATCGGGATGGTGAACATCGTAGCTGGAAAAAGAATAGTTCCCGAGTTTATACAATCTGAAGCCAAACCTGAGAGAATTGCTCGTGAGATGGAAAGGATTTTGACTGACAGGATCGAATATGAGAGAATAAAAAATGATCTGACTGAGGTTAAAGATAAATTAGGTGAAAAAGGAGCTTACCAGAGAAGTGCGCAGATTGTGAATCAGATGCTGTCACAGGTTCCCATATGAGCTTGAAAGAAAAACTATATCTGTTTTTAGTCTCGCTTTTTGGACCGGCTCTGATTTTACTTCTGGGAAAAAGTCTGAAGATAGAATGGGTCGGAGAGGAAAATCTTGAAGAGATCAGACAGAGAAACGGAAAGGTGCTTTATGCTCTCTGGCATGGGAGGATGTTGATATTATCCTACACCCACCGAGGGCAAAAAAATCAGGTACTGTCAAGCCGGCATCGGGACGGGGAGATAATCGCCAGGATACTTATGAATTTAGGTTTCGGAACAGTAAGGGGCTCCACTACTCACGGGGGATATGAAGCCATTATGCAAATGTCTAACAAAGTGAAAGAGGGGTATGATATAGCCATCACTCCGGATGGTCCAAAAGGGCCAGCTTTCAAAGTTCAGCCGGGAGCAGTCGTCATTGCCCAGAAAAGCGGAGTTCCCATTATCCCAATCACAAATTCAGCCCAAAGAAGATGGACTTTAAAAAGCTGGGACAAATTCATAATTCCCAAACCGTTCTCCAGGGCTGTCGTCATCATAGGAAAACCAATTTACGTTCCAGCAGAGCTTTCTCCAGAGGAGTTAGATTCAAAAAGCAAGGAACTGGAGAAGAGTTTGAACTATTTGACTGAAGAAGCTGACAATTATTTTCAGGGATAAAATGTATTTCACTTATACCTTATTATACAGCCTGATCTTTATCCTGCTATCCCCTTATCTTTTCTTAAGAGGACTATTCGGACGGCACGGAATTTTAGAGCGCCTGGGTAAAATCCGCATCCCAGAAAAACTATCCTTTCCCCTGGTCTGGTTTCATGCGGCTTCTGTTGGCGAGGTAAAAGCTTTGGCGACTATTCTTCCAAGACTGAAAAGGCTTAGACCTGACTGCTCCATTGCAGTTTCCGTGGTCACCAAAACAGGGAAAAGGGAAGCATCAGCTACCCTTTCCCAGGCAGATTTGATTTCCTATTTCCCTTTGGATTTTCCGTTTATCTGGAAAAAAGTATTCAGGAAATTGAATCCTTCTCTTCTGGTTTTGGTGGAGACTGAGTTCTGGCCCAACCTTATCCGGGAAGCCAAAAATTATGGCTGCAAATTATGTATGATTAATGGTCGAATCTCCAAAACCTCCTTCAAGAGATACCGAAAGATAAAGAGTTTCAGCAGTCTGGTTTTATCGAATATTGACCTATTCTGCATGCAGTCTAAAGAAGATGCCGAAAAACTCTGGAATCTGGGAGGAGACAAAAGTAGGACCGAGATCGTGGGTAATCTTAAGTTCGACCGCGCGCTCTTGGGAATAAACGGCTCCAATAAGATGGTCTTGCGCAGGAGGCTTGAACTTTCAAAAGATGACCGACTGATAATTGCAGGCAGCACGCACCAGGAAGAAGAAAGGATAGTCCTGACCGTTTTCAAAAGATTAAGGGAAGAACAACCAAATCTCGTACTGCTTTTGGCACCAAGACATCTGTCGCGCCTGAACGAAATTCAGGAGCTGCTTCTGGAAATGAAACTGGATTATGTAAAGAGAAGCACTTTCCATAAAGACAAAAGAGCAGAAATCATACTGCTGGATACTATGGGCGAGTTGGAAAACCTTTACAGCATCAGTGAGATAGCTTTTGTCGGAGGAAGTCTGGTCCCAACTGGAGGACATAACATTCTGGAGCCGGCAAGCTATGGGGTGCCGGTGCTGTTCGGCCCTTACATCGACAATTTCAAGCCTTCTTCTGATCTGCTCTTGAAATTCGGAGGCGGAATTATGGTAAAAGACCAGGAGGAGCTTTACCAGAGAATGTCAGAGCTTCTGAAAGACGAAACCTTGCGCAAAAAGATTGGGGAAAAGGGAAAACAGGCACTTCTTTCTCAAACCGGAACTTCAGAAAAAACCGTTCAGCTTCTCTTAAAGCATTTATCCGGAAATGAAAACAAATAGATTTCTCCATTACTGGGAGAAAGAAGATAAGGGGGGTATCCTGTTCTTTATTCTTCGCATCCTTTCTTTTTTATATCTTATCGGATACATAATCCGGAAATCTCTTTACAGCCTGGGATCAATAAAGTCAAAAAATTTAAAAGCCCGAGTGATAAGTATTGGCAACATCACCACCGGTGGCTCTGGTAAAACGCCTTTTGTCCTTTATCTGGCAAAAAAATTAAAGGAGAAAGGAATAAATTTCGCAATTTTGACCAGGGGATATAAAAGGTTATCTAAAGACTCTGTGGTCCTGAAAAAAATCGAATCTCCTGAAATAAAATGGGAACAAGTCGGAGACGAGCCTTATCTATTAAGCAACCATCTGTCTGAAACCCCAATAATCATTGACAAGGACAGATTTCATAGCGGCAAAATAGCTCAGGACAAATACAAGGCTGACCTTTTGCTCCTGGACGATGGCTTCCAGCACTGGAGACTGAAACGGGATTTGGACATCGTGATGATCGAATCCTCGATTGATCTTGAAAAGGAAAAACTCCTGCCAGCAGGCAGGTTAAGAGAGCCTTTATCCTCTCTCAAAAGGTCAAACGTCTTTGTTCTCACCAGGGTCGATCAGTCCATCCATATAGATAATCTGATCAGGCTGCTGCAAGTATGTAATCCTCATGCTCCGATTTTGGAAAGCATCCTGCAGGTAACTTCATTCGAGAACTGGATAGATAAGTCTGAAATCAATCCTGGTCAGCTCAAAGGACAAAAGGGCTTAGGTTTCTGCGGCATCGGAAACCCTCATTCCTTTGAGAAAACCTTGAGATCTTTGGGTTTGGAGATTTTGAATGCTTTTTTCTTTTTAGACCATTATATTTACACCCGAAAAGACCTTTTATCTCTACAGGAGGAAGCAAAAAAATCAGGCGCCGAATACTTGATCACCACCGAGAAAGATTCAGTCAGGCTTCCTAATACAGGCGAATTGACTATCCCTCTGCTTGTGGTAAAAGTGGAATTAAAAATCATCTCCGGAGAAGAAAAGCTCTGGAAATTTTTAAAACTTTGACCTAACAATGTCATTCTGAGTCCGCCGAAGGCGGACGAAGAATCTCCATAGTTTTAATAAAAAAATGCTTCATTCAGCTCAACCAGACATAGTAGATTTTTTGATCATCGGCTCAGGCATAGCCGGCCTTTCCTATGCTCTGAAGGTCTCTGAATTTGGAAGTGTTGTCATAATCACCAAGAAAAAAGACTCAGAGTCGAATACCAACTACGCCCAGGGAGGAATTGCTGCGGTTCTATCGCCGGACGATTCTTTTGAACTTCATATTCAGGATACCCTGAAGGCTGGAGACGGGATTTGCAATCCGGAAGTTGTCAGGAAAGTAGTCCAGGCAGGCCCTCTGGAAGTGCAGGAGCTGATCAAGATAGGTGTGAACTTTTCGAAAACCCTGGATCAGTTTGATCTGGGAAGAGAAGGCGGGCACTCCCGCAAACGGGTAGCGCATGCAGCTGACCTGACCGGAAAGGAGATAGAAACTGCACTCATCCAGGCTGTTAAGAGTAAGAAAAATATAAGAATTTACGAAGATCACATTGCTGTCGACTTGATTACCCAGCATCATCTAAGAGGTTACCAGCGGAAACCTGGTGAAAAAATAAAATGCTGGGGAGCTTATGTTCTGGATGTCAAAAAAGGAAAAGTAAACAAATTTCTGAGCCGGATAACCCTTTTAGCCACAGGAGGTGCTGGCAGGATCTATCAGCACACCACGAACCCTGAAATAGCTACTGGAGACGGTGTTGCTATGGCTTACCGGGCTGGGGCCAGCGTTGGAAATCTGGAATTCATCCAGTTCCATCCTACTTCTTTATTTCATCCCAAGGGGGATTCTTTTCTCATCTCCGAAACTGTCCGGGGAGAGGGCGGAAAACTGAAATTGAAATCTGGTAAAACCTTTATGGAGAACTACCATCCCCAAAAAGAGCTTGCGCCCAGAGACGTTGTTGCCAGGGCAATAGATACGGAGCTTAAGAAAAGCGGTGACTCCTGCGTATATCTGGACATTACTCATCTGGACAGGGAATTCATCGTGCGAAGATTTCCCAACATCTTTGGCCGCTGCCTGGCTTTAGGCATAGACATAACCAAAGACTGGATACCGGTAGTCCCGGCAGCTCATTATATGTGCGGCGGAGTTATAACTAACCTGGATGCAGAAACCGACATAGACAACCTTTATGCCTGCGGAGAGGTATCTATGACCGGAATGCACGGTGCTAACCGGCTGGCATCCAACTCCCTGCTGGAGGCAGTTGCCTATGCTAATTTTGCCGCTGAAAGCTCAAAAAGAAAATTTGAATCTGCCAGGGAGTTTGAGTTTCCCAGAATACCTGAATGGAGCACCAAAGGGGTTTTCGACCAGAAGGAATGGGTCATAATCTCCCATGCCAGGCAGGAAATTCAGGCCTTTATGTGGAACCTGGTGGGGATCGTCAGATCGAACAGCCGTCTGGAAATGGCTAAAGCCAGAATCGATATTCTGCTTGAGGAAATCTCCGAATTCTATCATAAGAACCCGGTTACCTATGAGGTCATAGAACTTAGAAACATTTCACAGGTAGCAGAGCTAATAATAAGCTCGGCTCTTTTGCGCAAGGAAAGCCGGGGCTTGCATTATAATCAGGATTACCCGAAAAAAGACGACCAGAACTGGAAAAAGGATACGGTTCTGGTTGAAACCGAATCTGAGGAACAGAGGGATTTGGACTGAATGCTTAAAAAAGAAGAAACCATAATCATTCTGGATTTCGGCTCTCAGTATACCCAGCTTATTGCCAGGAGGGTCAGAGAGAGCAAAGTATATTGCGAGATTATGCCTTTTAATGCCGATCCTGATTCGCTCAGGGATAGGAATCTCAAAGGCATAATCCTTTCCGGGGGTCCATCCAGCGTTTTCGAGCAAGGCGCTCCGGTCTGCGATAAAAAAATCTTTGGGTTGGGAGTCCCCTTCTTAGGAATCTGCTACGGGCTACAGCTTTTAGCTTATCTGTTCGGTGGAAAAGTGGAGAAAAGTAAAAGCCGGGAATATGGAAAAGCTCTAATCAAAATTGAGGAGCAGAATGACCTTTTCAAGGGTTTCAAGAGAAAACTTCAGGTTTGGATGAGCCATGGGGATTTCGTGAATCGATTACCCAAAGGATACAGAAAATTGGCTTCATCTGAAAACATACCCTTTGCCGCAGTAGAAAATCCGAAGAAGAAAATATTCGGGGTGCAGTTCCACCCTGAAGTCGCTCACACTCAGAACGGAATAAAAATAATCCAGAACTTCCTGTATGATGTCTGCGGATGTCACAGCGAATGGACTCCCAAATCTTTTATCCAGTCAACAATAAATGAGATAAAAACAAGAGTAGGAAATGAAAAAGTCGTCCTGGGATTAAGCGGTGGAGTCGATTCTTCAGTCTGCTCTGTCCTGGTTAACAAAGCAATCGGAAAGCAGTTGAGCTGTATCTTCGTGGACAATGGTCTGCTTAGAAAAAATGAAGCTCTTCAGGTCAAAGAGGCTTTCCGGGATTTCGATATGAATATAATTTTCGTGGATGCCTCGGAGAAGTTTCTGTCGTGTTTACAGGGAATAATCGACCCTGAGGAAAAAAGAAGGATAATCGGAAGAACTTTCATCGAGGTATTCGAAGAGGAAGCTGATAAAATCGGCGAAGTTAGATTTTTAGCCCAGGGAACTTTATATCCGGATGTCATAGAGTCGACCTCTTTTAAGGGACCTTCAGCCACTATCAAAAGCCACCACAATGTTGGGGGTTTGCCTGAGGAGATGAACTTGCAGTTGATCGAGCCTTTAAGAGAACTGTTCAAAGACGAGGTGCGCAGAATCGGAAAAGAGCTGAAACTTCCGGATAATATTCTGGGAAGACATCCTTTCCCCGGACCAGGTCTGGCAGTCAGGATATTAGACGAGATCACCAGGGACAGATTGGATATTTTAAGAGAGGCAGATGATATTTTTATCCAGGAGCTGAAAAGCTCAAGATATTATAAGAAAGTTTGGCAGGCATTCTGCGTTCTTCTGCCGGTTCAGTCAGTGGGAGTAATGGGTGACGAGAGAACCTATGAAAACGTGGTGGCTTTAAGAGCTGTTACCAGTTTAGACGGGATGACTGCAGACTGGGCGCATCTTCCTTATGATTTGATTGGAAAAATCTCCAACCGCATCATAAACGAGGTCAAAGGAATAAACCGCGTAGTTTACGACGTCAGCTCCAAACCCCCAGCCACAATCGAATGGGAGTAAACCCTCATCCGTCATTGCGAGCCCTCAGGGCAAAGCAATCCCCCTACTAGAAAGTAAGGGGATTGCTTCGCCGGTCAAATGACCTCCTCGCAATGACATCTTAATATCGTAGAGTAACCTTTTCAGGACCGCCTTTTTCCTGTGTCCTGTCTCCTGCCTACTGTCTACTTTTTTAGTTGTAGAGACGCATAGCATGCGTCTCGATCCAAATTATTGGAGCAAACAGGTAAAATTATACTTAAGCAAGAAACGCACCACTTAGATATTCCTCAATCTGGTTTGATTATTCTGAACTTATTGATAATACTCTCTGCTTTGTTTTCAGCATTCAGGTCGATTACATCAATCCTCCACAGGTAATCATCCGGCCCAAGATAAGAACCCGCGGGATTAATCAAAGGGATAATCTGGTAGGCTGTAGTTCCTGGAACAATCCCTGCCTGAATTGTCAGGGCAGTATCAGAACTTACCACTGCTGAATCTCTACTGACGTATCTTATGATCTGTGAAATTGTGGCAAATCTCACAGTGTCATCCTTAGGCAGAAGATTGTAGATTTCAAAATAAGCTTCGATTTTTGGCTCCTGCTCCAGCAGAAAGATATGGCCAGGATTTGGGATGATCAGATAACCATTCAAAAAGAACTTGCTTTCAGTTTCATCCGGCTGTGCTTCTTTCACTTCGGACGCTAAAATAGCCCGGCTCAACTCCAAGCCCGGCTGTAACACTGAATCCTTAGAAACATACCCAGGCAGGAAAAGCTCTTCCTTATATAAACCGATTCTCTTATTTCCTGGATCTTTTACCTCAAGTCCTACAGTATATGTTCCAGGGTTTAATAGAAACCCTTTCTCATCGATAAGAAGTCGATTTTTGGAATCGGGCACCCTTTGACAGACCCTTACAGAGTCGCACTTAATAAATCTACCTTCCTCGTCCCTGATGGCAATCTGCTGGTTGTAATTGACCATACCCAGCGAGTCCCGTTGTAACTTGCCAGTCGGTATTCCCACATTTACCAGGATTTCATACACGTTATTCAGACTCCGGAATTTGATAATCTCCCAGGCAAAATCCAATGGCTCGCCCCCGTAATCGTGACGATAAGCTGCTTTGGCCAGGTTCAGCTCACCCCTCTGAGCAAGAAACTCAGCCATGTAATCAAGATTCCCGATGCTTCCGTATTCGGACCTATAAGGGACAAGGGCTAAATAACCGATAACGAGATATTCAAATTGAAGGTAGACGTCTTTTCCTTTTATTACATAATACCAGGTCTCGCCTTCGGTCTTATAAAACTCGCGTTCGCTGCCCAGGGCTGGACCTCCTCTGGCCGAGTTCCATGGAACTTCCACTGATAACCTTCGTTCCTCTGGCGGTCCCAGTTTTATGTAGATATCACCCCGCTCATCCCAGAGCCTGCCCGCGAAAAAAGTGTGAAAGTTATCTAGAGCATAGTTCACCCTTCGATTATACTCCTCCTGCCATTCGTTTCTCTCAGTTGTTGGTGTAGGATCTCTTTTAGCCCAGAACTTCTTCAGCCACTCCAGCCTCTGAACAGAATCCTGGCCGACAAAATTCTTCAGCTCCTCTTTTGAAAGGAGATTTTTCAGCCCATAGTACTGAATCTTACCTTCCCTGGTACTGCACAGTTTTTTAATTGATCTATTTTCCCTTTTCTTTATCCATCTCTCTTTATCAGCAGCTGCCAGATACTCCAGACGCTCCTCTTCTGCCAGAGAATAATAAGCCCCCTGCTGTTCTATGGAGAGCTTGGATAGGCTTCTTTGGATAATAGGCTCAATTTTTCTCTGAAATCTCGCTTGAGATGTATCTGATTTTATAAGGATGGATAGAGTATCTAATTCAGCCCTGCTTGCACCAGTTTTTTTGAGATAGTTCAGGGTTTTCTTCTGCTCAGGGGTTAATCCCTTTGTCCAGAGGGAACGGTGTGAAGCGCAGCCAGTGCTCAAGAGGAAGAGAATTAAGGCGATTCTGGACCAAAACCTTAAGTTTATCATAATAAGCCCGGTAGATTTTTCCAGCTATCTATATTTATATTATAAAGTCTGCTGAATTATTGTCAAGCCGAATCACTATTCCTAAATTGAGAAACAGGTTTACTAATTATTTCTTAGTTTATTTATTTCTTGCCAAAAGTTTCTGAAAACGGGGATGGTTACGTAAAGGGGCCCAGGTTGGGTCTATACGAAGATATGGAATTGAGATGTTTTGTGACGGGATCGATAAAAGATACTCAAGCTGGTCTATGGCAGAGTCGTAATCACCGACCATAACATATATCTGTGCTAAACTCTGGACTAATCCAGGACCATCTAATGCATCCGTGGATACAGGGAGCAATTCCATTCCCCTTTTCCCTTCCCGGATAGCCTCTTCTTTGCGCCCAAGCCCGGCATAAGCGATGCCGAGAAAACTGTGGAAGGGACCATCGCCCGGCCTTGATTGAACCTTCTTTTCCAAGATGATCCTGGCAGAGTCGTAACATGCCAGTTCTGACTTTGACCGTTTCAGCAAACCATATACTCCTGCTTTAGTCACAAAGTAAGATATAGTATCATTAAGGCCATATGGATCAGTGAATGCGGCCGTTCCAATCAGGCGGTTCAATGCCGCCTGATAATCTTCATCCAGAACATCTAATCCGACCAAATCAAGAACAAATTGCGACACATCTCCTTTGCCGGTTGCATCCTGGATAACTTTCCGCGCTTTTTTTGTATCACCCTCAGAGAGTAGATTTAGCCAGGCCTTGTCACTATAAGCCCGTGACCAATCAGGAGCCAGAGAGATAGCTCGATCTGCGTAGTACATCGCCTCTGTGTATTTGCGCATAACCCGATAGGTCATCGCAACCTCCTCTGCCTTGTCGTAGGAGTATGGGTCAAGCTCAAATGCCTTCTTGAGATTAGTCACTGCTTCCTCAAATTTCCCCTGACGCCTTTGAACATAGCCGATAGCCGCAAGGAGCTCAGTGTTGTTAGGCTGGCCTTTCTGCCCAATGGCGAACTGTTCCAAGGCGCGTTCATAGTCCCGGCTTCCATAGTAGTAATAAACACCCAGAGCCCAATGCGCCTCAGAAAGATCCGGCTTCAGTTCCAGGGCTCTGTCCACTGCTTCCTTCGCTTTATTCAGGCGCTCGTCAGTCCGGTCATAATATGCCCAATACATCCACGAATGCCTGATTGAAAGACTGGCATAGGCTAACGCAAAAGTCGGGTCTAACTCCACCGCCTTCTCGTACATCTCTGCAGCTATGCGGTTATCTTTCTCCCCTCCACCCCGACGGGAATATTCATTACCGCGAAGGTAATATTCATAAGCCTCAAGGTTCTCTGTCGGTTTGGCTGCTATATACTGCTGTTCAGCTTGCAGCAGTGTGACGTTCAATGCGGAAGCGACCTTCTCTGCAATGTCTGCTTGAAGAGCAAAGATCTGGTCCAAGACACGGTCGTAGCTCTCTGCCCAAACGTGGGTTCCATCTTTTACTCTAATGAGCTGAGGATTTATTCTTACCCAATTAGTGGCTCCTGACTTATCCCAGAGGATTGTCCCTTCTAAGACATACTGAACCCCCAATTCTTTGCCTATTTGCTGAACTGTCTTCTTGGCGTTTTTGTATTGGATAACGCTGCTTCGGGAGATGACACCCAAACCGCTTATTTTGCCTACTTTAGTCGTTATCTCGTCAGTAATGCCGGCGGCAAAATATTCCTGCTCCGGTGTTCCTAAATTTTCAAAGGGTAAAACCGCCAGCATTTTTCTTCCTGATTCTGTTTGCTTCTTATTGAATAGTGCAAAGTATCCTACTACCAGGATAACGACTGCCAGTCCAGCTAAGACTAAAGGAAAAAGTTTCTTTTTGGGTGGCTTATGTGCAACTGTGGGCTGGCTCAACGTGGCTGACTTCACATAATCTAGACTTTTTCTTTCCCTTCTCAGATCTGCCAACAATTCATCAGCGTGTTGGTACCTTTCCTCTCTGTCTTTAGCCAGAGTTTTGGAGACTATCCGCTCCAATTCTGCAGAAACTTGGTTATTATATCTGGCTACTGGCTGAGGCTCTTCGCTTATAATGGAGTAGACAATAGCAGCTTGATGCTCTCCTCCAAAAGGTAGGTTCTTGGTCAGAAGTTCATAGAGAACAACTCCAAACGAGAAAATATCGCTTCTCGAATCTACTTCCTCTCCCTGAGCTTGCTCAGGTGACATATAGGCAAGAGTTCCTAAGGTTGAGCGTGTCTTGGTCAGCTTGGTTGCTCCCTTTAGCTTTGCCAGACCAAAGTCCATTATCTTTACCTGTCCTTTAGGGGTGAGTTTGATGTTGTCTGATTTTATATCCCTGTGAACTATCTCCTTCTCGTGAGCTGCAGTCAGACCTTCGCATATCTGTATCCCGATATCCAGAACCCTTTTTATGGGCAGTGTCTCCTTTTCAATTATCTGTTTTAGAGTCTTTCCTTCGCAGTATTCCATTACTATAAACAGCTGCCCTTCGAATTCATCGATCTCATGGATGGTAACAATATTGGGATGATTTAAAGCTGATGCGGCTTTGGCTTCGTGAATGAACCTTTCCTTCTCCTCGAACTCAGAAGTCAAGTGTGGAGGCAAAAACTTTAGAGCCACCAGACGGTCAAGCTTGGTGTCCTGGGCTTTATAAACCACTCCCATACCACCCTCGCCCAGCTTTTCCAGGATTTTGTAGTGAGAAATGATTTTGCCAATCATAGGTCCCACTGCGAAGGATTTGATTATCACTTTAATAAACTGTCAAATCACCTAATAGTCAACTAAAAAAAGACCAAGGAACTAAATCTGATACCCTATAAAATCATCGAAAAAAACAGGGAGAGAATAATCTTAGCGTTTAGAAATCAGACTCTCCAGCACGATTTTTTACCTTAAGATAGTGGCATGTCTTAATAAAAGGATAATAATCAATATTAAGTTTCATTTGCTAAAAACCATAGTTAAACTTATATTAAAAAGTTGGCAAATTAATCAAATCGGGTCAACCATATTTTTATCTTTGACTTAGAACTGACAAATATTCCTTATAGATTAGACTCAATCTTGGAGCAAAGACCAAATGAATAAATTTGCTCAGATAGCTTTTCCTTTCTCCTTAAGGAAGACTTTCACTTACAGTATACCGGAAAATTTAAAAGAGAAAATAAAACCCGGTCAAAGGACCTTGGTCCCCTTTGGCAGGGAAAGAAAATTGGGATTTGTGGTAAGCCTATGTTCCGCTTCGGATGTGCAGAAGACTAAGGAGCTTTTAGACCTGATCGACGAAGAGCCAATTATCATCCTGGAGATTTTGGAGCTTACCAGATGGGTCTCTGAATATTATTATGCTCCCTGGGGTGCATGTCTGAGAGCTGCTCTTCCACCGGAACTTCAGGTCCGAAGTCTTCTCTGGGTTCAGAAGAAAGAATCTCCTCTTCTTGATTATGAAGACAGGAGGATAAGCCTCTCCCCCATCGAAAAGAGAATCCTTTCTCTCCTGGATGAGAAAAAGCCTCAGAAGATAACCTTTCTGGAGAAAAAAACCGGAAGCAAAGGCTTATATTCTACCCTGCATTCGCTGGAACAAAAAGGTAAGATAGAATTATTTTACGAGCTGAGCAAACCTAAATCCAGCATAAAGTATGAAAAGATGATATCTATAAAGGGAGATTCTCCAGACGAAAAAAAATTAATCGAAACCTATATCCAGTCGATTCGGAAAAAACCCTCGAAGGAAGCCTTATTGCTTCAGTTATTGATTGAGGAGAATAGAGAGTTTTCCTTGAGAGAGATAAATCAGAGAATCAACCGGGCATCTCAGATTTTGGACAATTTAGAAAAAAAAGGGTTGGTCAGGACTTACTATAAAGAGAAACTAAGAGAGCCTCTCTGGGGAATGGATTTCGGACCTGCTCAGGAATTTTCCTTGACCCGGGAGCAAAAAGAGGTTCTGGAAAAATTGAATCAGGGGCTGGCTGAAGAGAAATATAAACCCTTTTTGCTCTATGGCATAACCGGAAGCGGAAAAACCCAGGTATATATTGAGATCATCAAAAAAGTTCTGGAAAGGGGCAAGACCGCTTTAGTCCTGGTTCCGGAGATCTCGTTGACTCCCCAGATCATCTCCCGTTTCAAATCGGTTTTTAGTGATAAAGTCGGGGCTTTTCATTCCAGTCTTTCACCGGGCGAGCGGTTCGATGCCTGGAGATCGATCAGGGAAGGTAAAACCAAAGTTGTCGTGGGAACCAGGTCAGCCATCTTCTCCCCTCTTTCTGACCTGGGGATAATAGTGGTGGATGAGGAACATGATTCATCTTACAAGCAGAAAGAGCCGGACCCGAAATATAATGCTAGAGATCTTGCTTTGGTCCGGGGAAAAATGAACAAAGCCCTGGTGATTTTAGGTTCAGCCACGCCGAGTTTGGAAAGCTTCTACAATGTGGAAAAAGGCAAATACACACTTTTGCAGCTGACCCAGAGAGTTGACCAGATCCCGCTTCCTCAAGTGGAAATCTCGGATTTGAAAGAAGAGAGGAAAAAAGGTAATTATTCCCTGTTCTCCACCGAACTTTCTTCTAAGATGAAAAGAAAGATTGAAAAAGGTGAGCAGGCGATTCTCTTTTTGAACCGCAGGGGTTTTTCCAATTTCGTTAAATGCCAGGAGTGCGGTTATGTTTTCCGCTGCCCTAATTGTGACATAACCCTGAATTTTCACCGCACCGATTTCTCCCTTCGCTGTCATTACTGCAATTATATAATCCAGGCAAGCGATCTCTGTCCTCAATGCAAGGGGAATAGATTTGCTTATAGGGGAACCGGAACCCAGCGAGTGGAAGAGGAGATAAAAAAGCTTCTTCCTGAAACTCCGGTCCGCCGTATGGACCAGGATACCACTTACAGAAAAGATTCTCATTACGAAATCCTCAAAGGGTTTGCTTCTGGAGATTTCAATTTGCTTCTGGGAACCCAGATGGTGACCAAAGGGCTTGATTTCCCTGATGTAACCTTAGTTGGCGTGATTTTGGCTGATACCTCACTAGATTTTCCGGATTTCAGGGCCAGAGAGAAAACCTTCCAGCTTTTGACACAGGTGGCTGGAAGAGCAGGCAGAGGAAAATTGGGAGGAGAAGTCATTTTACAGACATATTATCCTGAGGACTGGGCAATCAAACTTTCTGCTGAGCAGAACTTTCAGGAGTTTTATAAAAAAGAAATAGAGGAAAGAGAAGAGCTTTTTTACCCGCCCTTTAGCCGGCTGGTCTTAATCCGATTTCAGGGAAAAGAAGCGGCAAAAGTCCTGAACACTGCGGACTCTTTTGGGAGCAAGCTGAAGGACAGGCTAAAGGCTATAGGCCATAGGCTAAAGTCAAGCTCATTGGAGATTTTGGGGCCTGCTCCGGCCCCTCTACCCAAAATAAAAAACGATTACCGCTTCCAGATTTTGATAAAGACCAGAGAAGTCAGAACGATAACTCAGACCATTAACTCCATTCTCGAAAAAGGTGCTGAAAAAAGATCTCCGGGAGTCAGGATCTCAGTTGATGTCGATCCTCTGGACATAATGTAAAATATTCGTCATGATTTTGGATGAAGTTGTAGGGGCGATTCGACGGGTCGCTCCTACAATGCTATTTCGACCTGCTTAAAACGTATAATCATAACGCTGTTTTCCCCTTGACAATGATTTAATATCTGTTAAGTTTAGTGTTTTAAGGGAGTTGAGATTATGATAACCATTGAGGATTTAAAGCAAAACGAAAAAGCCCAAACCCTGATCGCCAAAGCAGATAAAGTCTTGGGTGAAATCGGGTATACTGAGCATGGCCAGAGGCATGCCAGTTTGTCTGCTAACATAGCATACAACATTATGATTCGCCTGAAAAAACCCGAGAAA